>DASVQA010000091.1:0-10759 GCA_036389375.1 Pyrinomonadaceae bacterium
GACGCGGGCGTCTCCGGCGACGCGCTCTTTGAAGTGATGATTCGCGTCGGTCGCAGGCGCGGCGTAGAGTTTCGCATCGCGCCGAGCCTCTTCAACTGCCTGCCGCGCAAGACCGAGATCGACCAGATCGGCGCGCTGCCCATGATCCAGCTTTTCCGCGAGCCGCTCTCGCGCTGGGCGCGCGTCGTCAAACGCGGCGTGGACATCGTGGTCGCCGCGCTCGCCCTGCTCGCGCTCGCGCCGCTCTGGCTTTTGATCGCGCTCCTCATCAAACTCGATTCGCGCGGCCCCGTCTTCTACCGGCAAGAGCGCGTCGGCATGGACGGACGCATCTTTCTCTTTCTCAAGTTCCGCACCATGCAGGCGGACGCCGACGACCGCTTGCACCGCGAATACCAGCGCAAACTGATCGAAGGTCGCCCCGACACGAACCTCGGCGACGAAGTGCGCCCCGTCTATAAACTCCACGCCGATCCGCGCGTCACACGGGTCGGGCGCGTCCTCAGGCGGCTGAGTCTGGATGAACTGCCGCAACTCTTAAACGTCCTGCGCGGCGACATGAGCGTGGTCGGCCCGCGCCCACCTATCCCCTACGAGGTCGAGGCTTACGAACTCTGGCATCGCAAGCGGCTCGACATGAAGCCGGGTCTCACGGGGCTGTGGCAAGTCTCCGGGCGCAACCGCCTCTCGTTTGACGAGATGGTGCGGCTCGACCTCTTCTACATCGAAAACTGGTCGCTCCTGCTAGACCTCAAGATCATCCTGCGCACGCTCCCCGTCATGCTGCGCGGCGACGGCGCATATTGAAAACGGGGCAATAAACGTCTCGATGCGCGCCCTGCGCGCCCGCCGGGGACAGGTTTTAACTGCGAAAATCCGCCCGCGCAAACGACTTAGCTCCTTCCTTGACTCTCCCGCTACGCGCCGGTATCATCTCAGTTTTCGACTACACCCTGTGGTCGCATCTGACGCACTATGTTCGAGTCTCTGTCCGACAAGCTGAAGCGCACCCTGAAGAATTTGCGGGGTGAGGGCGTGCTGACACCGCAGCACGTCGAGGCGGCGCTGCGCGAAATTCGCCTCGCTTTGCTGGAAGCCGACGTGAACTACAAGGTCGCCAAGGAGTTTATCGCGGCGGTCAAGGAGAAGGCGGAAGGGCAGCAGGTCTGGCAGGAGTTGAAGCCGTCGGAGCAGGTCGTCAAGATCGTGTACGACGAGTTGGTCGAACTCCTCGGCGGCACATCTTCGCGGCTCGTGTTCACGAAGACCGTGCCGAACGTCGTCATGATCGTCGGGTTGCAAGGTTCGGGTAAGACGACCTCGACCGGCAAGATCGCTCTGTGGCTGGCGAAGAATCAGGAGCGCAAGCCGCTGCTGGTTTCGACGGACGTGAACCGTCCGGCGGCGCGCGAGCAGTTGAAAGTTATCGCCAAAGCGACGGGGCAGTCGATCTTTGAGAAACCGGAATCGAACGACGCGACGGAACTGGCGCGCGAAGCATTGAAATATGCCCAGCAGACCGGCTACGACACGCTGTTGATTGACACGGCCGGTCGCCTGCACATTGACGAAGAGTTGATGGGCGAGTTGCAGCAGATCAAAGCTGAGACGCGGCCCGTTGAAATCCTCTTCGTGGCGGACGCGATGACGGGACAGGACGCCGTGCGCTCGGGCGAGCAGTTCCACGAACAGATCGGCATCACGGGCGTTATCCTGACGAAGATGGACGGCGACGCGCGTGGCGGCGCAGCACTTTCGATCAAGCAGGTGACGGGGCAGCCCGTTAAGTTCGTCGGCGTCGGCGAAAAGTACGACGCGCTCGAACCGTTCTATCCCGACCGCATCGCGCAGCGCATTCTCGGCATGGGCGACGTGCTTTCGCTGATCGAAGAGGTGCAGGCTAAAGTCGATCAGGACGAGGCGCAGGCGCAGCTTCAGAAGCTGCAAAAGAACGAGTTCACGCTGGACGATTTTCGCGGACAGTTGCGGCAGGTTAAAAAGCTCGGCTCGTTCTCGAAGATCATGAAGCTGCTGCCCGATCAACTTCTGGGCGGTTTAGGCATGCCGGAGTTGAACGAGGAGCAGACCGAACAGATGGAGGCGGAACTCAAGCGCACAGAGGCGATCATTGATTCGATGACCGTCGGCGAGCGCAACGACCACCGCATCCTGAACGCGGGGCGGCGACGTCGCATCGCGCTCGGTTCGGGCACGACCGTCGCCGAAGTCAATCAACTGATCAAGCAGTACGTCGAGATGCGGCAGATGATGCGGCAGTTCTCCGGCGCGGGGCTGTTTGGCGGCGGTGGCGGTGGCGGTGGCATGAAGGGGCGCATGATGCGCCGCATGGCCGGCATGATGGGCATGCCCGACATGAGCGGCATGATGGGCGGCGCAGGCGGTAACGGCGACATGGACGCCGCCGCCGCGGCGCTCCCGCCCGCACCCGGCACGGGGCGCAAGAAACGCGGCAAGAAGGCGCGGCATAAGAAACGGAAGTAGTCGGTAGCCAGTAGTCAGTAGCAGAATATGGCTGACGTTGCTGGCTGGCGATTAAGGGCGAAGAACGCGCACGCTTAAAGACTTACTGACTACTGGCTATCGGCTACTGACTACTTTTGGAGGATAGATGTTAGCTATTCGATTGATGCGCATGGGCGCGAAGAAGAGACCGACGTACCGCGTGGTCGTCAAAGAGAAGCTGTCGAAGCGCGACGGCGCGTACCTTGAGAATCTGGGCACGTATAACCCGACGCGCGAGCCGGCGGAAGTGAAGCTGGACATGGAGCGCGTGCAATACTGGATGGCGCGCGGCGCGCAGCCGACCGACACCGTGCGGCAGTTGATCAAGGGCCAGACAAGAGCACAGGCGGCCGCGAGCGCGGAAACAGCCTCAGCCTAAGTCTTGCTTTAGACAGTTGTGCGAGTGGGCGCTTGTCGGCGCACGCTTGGGCCGCGGCACAGGTTTGAACGCATGAGAGAAACCGTCGAGTTGATCGTGAAGGCGCTGGTAAGCAACGCCGAGGCGGTGGACGTGCGCGAGATTGAGCGCGACGAGCGGACGGTCATCATCGAGGTGCGCGTCGCGCCGGACGATATGGGCAAGCTGATCGGGCGACAGGGCAAGACGATTCGCGCCGTGCGCTCGCTGCTCTATGCCGTGAGCATGAAGCGCGGGCGGCGCTACGTGCTCGACGTGGTGGAATGAGCGAGACGGCGCAAGCGCAGGACGATCTGATCGCCGTGGCGCGCGTCGTCAAGCCGCGCGGCATTCGCGGCGAAGTGGTCGCGGAATTGCTGACCGACTTCCCCGAACGCTTCGATGATCTGGCCGAACTGATCGCCGTCACGCCTGCGGGCACGCGCCGCACGCTCGCGCTGGAAGAGAGTTGGCTGCACGCCGGGCGCATCGTGCTGAAGTTTGCCGGCTATGATACGCCGGAAGCGGCGCGCGAACTTGTCGGCTACGAACTGACCGTGCCGGACTCGGATGCGGTCGAACTTGATACGGACGAGTATTACGACTGGCAGTTGATTGATTGTCGGGTCGTGACGGTCGCAGGCGAGGAACTGGGGCGCGTGCGCGAGGTGCTGCACGCGGGCGCTGCGCCCGTGCTGATCATTGAAGATGCGACGCGCAGACGCGAACACCTGATCCCGCTCGCAGCCAGCATCTGCGTCGAGATCGACATCGCGGCGAAACTGATCCGCGTCGATCCACCCGAAGGACTGTTGGAACTTTAGAGATTAGAGGCTAGAGGTTAGTTAAAAAGAGCCGACCTGACCGCTGAACTCTAACCTCTGACTTCTGCGATGTTGCGCTTCGACATCATCACGATCTTTCCAGACTACTTTCGCACGGTGTTTGACTTCGGGATCGTGCGGCGCGCGCGCTCGGCCGGGCTGGTTGAGATCACGGCGCGCGACCTGCGCGACTGGACGACGGACAAGCACCGGATCGTGGACGATAGACCGTTCGGCGGTGGCGACGGAATGGTCTTGAAGCCTGAGCCGTTGGCGGCAGCGGTCGAGGCTCTAACGGGCACGCGGAATGCGCGCGCGTTGGCGGGCACGGGGACGCGCGTTGTGCTGCTCTCGCCGCAGGGCAGGGTCTTTGAGCAACAGTTGGCGGCGGAGTTGGCCGAAGCCGCACACGTCTTGCTGATCTGCGGGCGCTACGAAGGGGTGGACGAGCGCGTGGCCGAGACGTTGGTGACGGACGAGTTGTCCATCGGCGATTACGTGTTGTCCGGCGGCGAACCGGCCGCAGTCGTAGTGGTGGACGCCGTCGTGCGGCTTGTGCCGGGCGCGTTGGGGAGTGAAACGTCGGCCGTCAACGAATCGTTCTCCGCCGGTCTGCTCGACTGCCCGCAGTACACCCGCCCCGTCGAGTTCGGCGGGCGGCACGTGCCGGAAGTTTTATTGAGCGGGCATCACGCGGAGATCGCGCGCTGGCGCAGGCGCGCGGCGCTACGGAAAACGAAACGCAACCGCCCCGATCTTTTGGCGCAAGCGGCGCTCGACGAGCAAGACCGCGCGTGGCTCGCAGAGATTGATAAAGCAGGGACAGGTGACGAGTGACAAGCACAGGTCTTTAACTCGTCATTTGTCATCTGTCACTCGTCACTGTTTTTAGGAGTTGAGATCATGAACCGTTTAGATGCAATTGAGCAGCAGCAGACGAACAGACCCGTGCCTGACTTTCAGGCGGGCGACACGGTGCGCGTCCACGTGCGTATCAAGGAAGCCGAGAACAAGTGGCGCATACAGGTCTTCGAGGGCGTGGTGATCGCGCGTAAGAACGGCGGCGTGCGCGAGACCATCACGGTGCGCAAGACCAGCTTCGGCGTCGGCGTCGAACGCATCTTCCCGCTCTACGCGACGATCATTGATAAGATCGAAGTCATCAAGCGCGGGCGTGTGCGGCGGGCCAAGCTCTATTACCTGCGCGAGCTGCGCGGCAAGGCCGCCCGCATCCGCGAGCGCGACACGCGCACCTCCGCGCAGAGCAGCGGCGCGCAGGCGCAGCAGGGCGCAGCGTCGGCCGGCAAGAAGTAGCGGCGGCCCGGCGCGGGGTCGGCAGGGCACAGGCGAGGGCCGGGTTTGAGCGGAGATGTTTCCGGCTCGCCCGGCACTCGCCATTTTCTTGGCCTGCGCTGCGGGTCGCTTTGCGCGCCGCCGCACTGTTGGTTTCTAATAGGCCGGGCGCTTTCAAACACTGACTATTTCGAGCGGCCAAAGGCGCGAGACACTGCTTGCACATCGCCATTGACGCGCACTCGGTCGGCGCAGGCTTAGCCGGCAACGAGACGTACATCACCAATCTGATCGAAGCGCTGGCCACGCTCGACGCGGCCAACCGCTACACGCTCTACGTCACGCGGCGGGCGGCGGTCGAACGCTTCGCGGGGCGCTGGCCGAATTTCAATGTGCAACTAACGCTGCCGCACACGCCGCTCGTGCGCGTGCCCATGACGCTCGTGCGCGAACTGCGCCGCCGGCCTGTTGACGTGCTGCACGTGCAGTACACCGCGCCGCCCCTCACGCCCTGCCCGGTCGTCGCCACCATCCACGACCTCTCGTTCGAGCACCTGCCGGCCACCTTCAAACGACGTAGCTGGCTGCAACTGCGTCTGACCGTGCGCCGCACCGCGCGCCGCGCCGCGCAGATCATCGTGCCGTCAGAGTTCACGCGCCGCGACATCGCCGACACCTACGGCGTCGCGCCCGAACGTATCAACCTCATCCCGCTCGCCGCCGCCGCGCACTTTAGTCCGGTTGCGCCCGCAGAGGTCGAACGCGTGCGGCGGCACTACGGCATCACGGGCGCGTATATCCTCGCGGTCGGCTCGATCCAGCCGCGCAAGAATCTGGCGCGGCTCGCGCGCGCATATTCGGCCTTGCGCCGCGCGCGCCCGCACGATAAGCTGCCTAAACTTGTGCTGGTCGGCAAAAAGGCTTGGTTGTATGACGAAACCCTGCGCGCCATCGCCGAGTGCGGGCTGACGCAGGACGTGATTTTGACAGGTTACGTGCCGGAAGCGGACTTGCCTGCGCTCTACACAGGCGCGCTCTGCTTCGCTTATCCTTCGTACTTCGAGGGCTTCGGACTGCCCCCGCTCGAAGCCATGCGCTGCGGCACGCCCATCCTCGCGGGCGACCGCACGAGTCTGCCGGAAGTTGTCGGCCCGGCCGGTCTGCTCGTCGATCCCTTCGACGAACAGGCACTCGCGGCCGGACTCGCGCGCCTGATTGATGATTCAGACTTACGCGCCGACCTACGCGTCAAAGGAATCGCACACGCCGCGCGCTCTGACTGGCGCGCCGCCGCGCACCGAACTTTAGAGGTTTATCAACGAGCAACAAGGAGGCAGGGATGAGGGCTGAGGGCTAAGGGTTGAAAGCAGGCATCGCGCAAGCAGCACGATCCGCTTCAGCCCGCAGCCCGCAGCCCTCAGCTCTTGTACTAATGCGCATCGCAATCTTGGGGACACGCGGCGTGCCCGCGAGCTACGGCGGCTTCGAGACGTTCGCGGAACAACTTTCGACGCGACTGGCGGCGCGCGGGCATGATGTGACGGTCTATTGCCGTTCGCACTACGTCAGCCCGCGCCAGCTTGAATATCGCGGCGTGCGGCTGAAAGTCCTGCCGACGCTCCGGCATAAGTATTTCGACACAGTCCTGCACACCTTCCTCTCGGCTTTACATGCGACCACCGGGCGCTACGATGCGGCGCTCATCTGCAACGCCGCCAACGCACCCTTCATCCCCATCCTGCGCACGGTCGGCACGCCCGTCGCCATCAACGTGGACGGCTTGGAGCACAAGCGCAAGAAGTGGAATTGGCTGGCACGGCACTACTATCTGCTCGCCGAACGGCTCGCCACCTGGTTGCCGAACGAGACGGTAACGGATGCGCGCGTCATACAGGATTATTATCGCGCGCACTACAAACAGCAGACGACCATGATCGCTTACGGCGCGGAGGTCGAACGCCAGCCCGACCGCGCGGCCGTCAAACAGTGGGGCGTCGAGCCGAACCGCTACGTACTTTACGTCTCGCGCCTTGAGCCGGAGAACAACGCGCACCTTGTCATCGAGGCGTTCAGGAAAGTCCGCACTTCGCACAAACTGGTCATCGTCGGCGATGCGCCCTACGCCGAGGAATACATCAACCGCTTACGCACCGCCGCCCGCCGCGACCGCCGCATCATCTTTACCAGTTTCGTCTTTGGCGACGCCTACCGCGCCCTGCAACAGAACGCCTACTGCTACGTCCACGCGACGGAAGTCGGCGGCACGCACCCGGCGCTCCTCGAAGCGATGGGCTACGGCAACTGTGTGCTGACGCTCGCCACGCCGGAAAACCTCGAAGCCGTCGGCGAAGCCGGCATCCCTTACGCCAACGCCGACGAACTGGCCCTGCAACTGCAACGCGTGCTGCACGACGGCTCGCTCGTCAACGCCTACCGCCAGCGCGCGCAGCGCCGCGTGCGCGAGCACTATGATTGGGAGCACGTCGTTAACCGTTATGAAGAGTTGTTTGCGCGCCTCGCGGGGCAGCCGACGCTCGACATGGCGCTCACGTTTGAAGAATCGGTCGCACGCCCCGAAGCCGTCCAGGCCCGCAAGCCTTGAGCGCCGGGCCCCTGCGGTGCGAAACACAAGCCACACGCCGCCCCCGGTCAGTACGGGCCGGCGCTTGCCAAGTTTTCGTTTTAATGCATAATACGCGTCCGGCGCACGCGTCGTTCATCCCACCTGCGGGGTGCCTGCCTCTCGACTATCGTTCGCGCAAGAAAGTTGCCGCCTCGTCGTTCTGCCAACGTTCTACTAACCTGTCCGGCCAAACCCGGACTAGCTTAAAGAGGAGATCATCCAAGCTATGAACGCTACACGTCTGTTCACCAGACCATTCACGATCCTCGTCGTCTGCGCCGCTTGCGCGCTGCTGCTGAGCGCCTGCGCCGCACCGGAGAACGCCAACACGACGACCGGCACGGCCAACACTACGACCGCGACGACCACCAGCAGCACCACGACCACTACGAGCACGCCCGCCAGCACCGCTGCGACCAACACCGCGCCCGTCGGCACTCCCGCCACGACCAACACCACCGCTTCGAGCGCGACGGCGAACACGAACGCCGCGCCCGCTGGCGATAAGATCGGCGTGGAGGAATGCGACGATTATCTGGCGAAGTACGAGTCGTGTCTGAACGACAAAGTGCCGGCGGCTGCCCGTGCGGCCATGAAGTCCTCGTTTGAACAGACGCGTGCGGCGTGGCGCAAAGCGGCCGCCACGCCACAAGGCCGGACGGGCCTGGCGCAAGCCTGCAAGACAGCGCACGAATCCGCCAAACAGACAATGGGCGCTTACGGCTGCACTTTCTGAAGCGGCTTGGAGCAAAACGATAAACAAGCGGGGCGGATTCAAACTCGAATCCGCCCCGCTTGTTTAGCCGCAAGCTTAGCCCCTGTGCTCTTATTTGAGGGCCTTGATATTAGCCGGTTTGGCGAACAGCGCGTCGGCGATGGGCCGGTTGAACTCGATGATGTCGTAGCTGATGCGGGAAGTCTGATCGCCGGCGCGGTAATGGTCAATGATGAAGGGGAGCGTGATGCCGTTGAACGTCAGGAAGCGCGCGTAACGATCCTCTTCCCGTACTTCCGTGCCCTCGCTGTTCGTGCGCTTGTAGAGGGCCTTGGCGGGCAGGTTATCTTTCGCGCCGATCTCAAAATCAACGGTGAAGCCGTCGGGGTAGGTCAGGCGCACGGTCTCGTTGCGGCGGGCCAGCCCGGCTTCGCGCCGGCCCACGTAAGTGAGCGTCGCGCCGTCTTTGCGCCACCAGCCGCGCAGTAGATTGTCGAGGCTGGTGCGAAGCGATACCTGAAAACTTTCCACGTCGGCGGGCAGCTTGTCCTTGATGCTGCGCTGCGCCGCGTCGAAACCCCAGCCCGACGCCCCGACGAACGTGTCGATGGAACGATTGCCGCCGCCGCGAAATTCAGTCCGTTCCTTGTCGGGAAAGACAAGATAATCGGTGAACGAAAGCGGCAGTTGCGATTGGCCTTTGGCGAAGGGCGTGATGATGCCGCGCCCGATGGTCGAACGCACGCCGAGATAAGCATCGCCGCCCATTGCCGCGACGGCGCGCGCGACGATCTGCTCCGCCCGGTTCTCTTTAGCGAGTTGCTCGTCAGTTTTATTGGCTAACTGCTGCTGCCCGGCCGCCAGTGTCGCCGGCAGGCACAGGCAGAGCGCGAGCGGCAGCACGTGTCGCAGAAGGGCCGCGCACAGGTTGGAGGAGTTATTGCTCATGACAGTTTGCTTGTTGGTTTGAGTCGCGCCGTATGTCGGGCGCGGGGGCGATTAAACAGGGAGACGCAATAAACAATGACAAGTTATAAGTGACAAGTGACGAGCGAGAAGTTTGTTAACTTGTCACTCGTCACTCGTCGCTCATCACTGTCTTTTAGTTCAGGCTTGGGCCGTCGAGCGGCTTGATCGTGATCTCGCCGTTGTCGTAGTCCACGACGAACTGCGTGGCATCCTTCCACATGGCCGTGATCGGTAGTTTCACCTTCTCGTCTATGTGGCGCTTCAGGAAGCGCGCGCCGTAGGTCGGGCTAAAGCCCTTCTCGGTCAGGTTGTCGATGGCGCGCTCGGTTATGTCAACCGTCTTGCCCTGATGCTCCATCTGCCGGCGCATCTTGTTCAGGTAGAGCAGCGCGATCTGTTTCACCTCGTCCATCGTGAGCGGCGAGAAGACCACGATCTCGTCAATGCGGTTGCGAAACTCCGGCGAGAAACGCGTCTCGGCCGCTTTCAGCACCTCGCCCTTGATCTGCCGCATGTCGCCCAGCGATTTCGTGCCGAAGCCGAGCGGCTTCTCGTACTTCTTGAAACTCTCCGAGCCGAGGTTCGAGGTCATGATCACGATGGCGTCCGAGAGATAGACCTTCTTGCCGCGTCCGTCCGTCAGCCAGCCTTCGTCGAAGCCTTGCAGGAACAGATTCATAAGCGAGGGCGAAGCCTTCTCGACCTCGTCCAAGAGCAGCACCGTGTACGGGTTCTCGCGCAACTGTTCGGTGAGAATCCCGCCCCGCTCCGAGCCGACGATGCCGCGCGGCATGCCGATCAGTTTCTCGATGCCGATGCCGCCGTCCTGATACTCGGACATGTCAACGCGCACCATCTTCTCTTCATCGCCGAACATGAACTCGGCGACCGCCTTGGCCAACTCGGTCTTGCCCACGCCCGTCGGCCCTAAGAACAGCAGCACGCCGTCCGGTTTGTAGTGCGACTCCTTGAGCGGCCCCTTGTTGAGCCGAAGGCGTTGCGCGACCGCCTTGATCGCCTCCTTCTGCCCGATCACGCGCCCGCTCAAATCCGTCTCCATGGTTGAGAAACGGTCGTTCGTGTCGCGGAAGATCATGTCGCGCGGGATGCGCGACTCCTGCGAGATCACTTCGATGATGTGCTCAGGGCGCACCACCATCGTCTGCGGTTCGTTGATCTCGACCTTGACGGCGGCCGTGTCGAGCCAGCCGATGGCCTTATCGGGCAGGTGTAGATTCCGTATGTACTTCGGAGCCATCTCAAGCGCCGTGTTGATGGCGTCGTCCGAGATCGTCACCGAATAATTTTTCTCCAGGCGCGGGCGCAGGCCGAGCAGGATTTCGCGCGTCTGCCCGATCGAAGGCTCGTCAACCTTGACCGTCCGGAAGCGGCGGGCTAAGGCCTCGTCCTCCGCG
>DASVQA010000092.1:0-21809 GCA_036389375.1 Pyrinomonadaceae bacterium
GGCGGACTACGACATGGAGTTGTTCGCCGAACTGGCGCGCACAGGCGTGCGCCCCGCCCGCGGCCCGGCGCGCAACATACGCGGCTTCCGCACACGCGCCCCGCGCGCCGAAGAATCAAAACGAGCGGTGAAGCCCACCAAGCAACGACGCAGGGCCACAGGATAAGCGGTCAGCCGCGCGAGCCGTCGGTAAAGACTTTTTCTGTTACCGACCGCCAGCAATCGCGCCGCCGACCTCTGCTGCAAAGCTATGGAAGAGACGTTTGAAGCAATCGGCCTGGACGTGCCGAGCGAGAAGGATTTCAACTATCTCGCGGAGCGCGCGGGCAATCAGGGCGAGGCGACGCAGCTTTCACGGCGCGGCGCAGTGCTGCACGGGCGCTGCTGGAAACTGGGCGAGGGGTTGGAGGTCTGGACGGTGCTCTACGAATCCGGCACGGGCGACATCTTCTACGCCGACTGCCGGCCCGGCTTCCGCGCCCGCTTCGCGCAACGCATCAGCCCCTGGGCCCTGACCGAGTACGACGAAGAGGGCGAGGCCATCGTGCATGGCTACTACGACGGCACAGAGACCGAAGTGCTGTTCGAGCTGCAGAATCTAACCGAGGTCGGCTCCGACAGTTTCCGCGCGCAGGAACTGCACGTCGGTCTGTGCGGCCTCGCCTATCGCGCGCGCATCTGTCAGCGCGCCGAGCGCACGCGCTGGGCGTCGCTCGAATCCTGCGCCCCGACGCGCGCCGCCCACGAAAACGATTGGAGTCTCTGCGGGCGCGTGCTCTCTTATAAGCCGCTGCGCAACCCGCTCTCCGGCAGCGAACTCTACTGGGCTTATCTCGACCTCGACTGTCTGAAACTCGAAGTCCTGATCAATCAGCGCGCCCTGCGCGGCGAACTCGCGGTCGGCGCAACCATCGCCGCCGAAGTCTGGCTGCAAGGTCATCTGCTCGACCAGCGCGCCATGCTCTCCCGCTACGAAGGTCTGGATCGGGCCTACGCGCCCGCCCGGATGTGGACGCACCTGCGGCGACAGAATTAACGAAGAGTAGCCAGTAGTCAGTAGCCAGTAGTCAGTAGCACATGCTAACTACTGACTATTGACTACTGGCTGCTGACTACTTAGCGATGAAACGATTAGCCCTCGCCGGTCTCATCTTCCTGATCCTCGCCGCCGCAGGTCTCTATCTTTTCAATCAATACTGGATTCACCGCTACGACGCGCTGATCGCACGGCAGGCGGCCATCTACCGGCTCGACCCGGCGCTCGTGTGGAGCATCATCTATGAAGAGACCTACTTTCGGCCGTGGCAGACGGGCGAGGCGGGCGAGATCGGGTTGATGCAAGTGACGCCGACGGTCGGGCGCGAGTGGGCGGCGGAGACAGGGATGCGCGAGTTTGAGCGGGCGATGGCGCGCGACCCGGAAAGCGTCCTGCGCGACCCGGAACGCAACATACAGATCGGCTGCTGGTATCTGGAAAAAATCTCGAAGGACTACCGCGACCTGCCCGGTGCGGAGGCCCGCATGGTTGCCGCCTACAACGCTGGCCCCTCGCGCGCCGCCGACTGGAATCGCCAGCCTGCCAATCAGCCGCCCCTGACCGTTGCAGAGTTCATCACACGCATAGACATCCCTTCGACCCGCGCCTACGTTAGCTCCATTCTCGCCCGCTACAGCAAGATCAAAACGTCGAACGCGAACCTGACCAACCGCGTCGGCGCACGCCCGGAGCGCCGCCCGTGACCTACGGCGAACTGCTCGCGCGCAACGACAACGTGCGCCGGCTATGGACGGGACAGGTCGTGTCGGAGATCGGCGACTGGCTCAACAACATCGCGGTGCTCGCGCTGGCGCTCGCCCTCGCCGGCCCCGACCGGCAAGGACGCGCGATTGCCGTCTATGCCATCGCGCGCCATCTGCCGCTCTTTCTGTTCGGGCCGGTCGCGGGCGTCGTCGTTGACCGGCTCGACCGCCGCCGCGTCATGATCGCGGCGGACGTGGTGCGCGCCGTGCTCGCGCTCGGCTTTCTCGCGGCCTACAGATATTCGTCGCTCGCGCTCGTCTATGCGGTCGGCGCGTCGCTCTTTTCGGTCTCTGCCTTCTTTAACGCAGCCAAGCGCGCCACGATTCCCGTCGTCGCCGCCGACGCGGACGAACTGCTGACGACCAACTCGCTCTCCGCTTCGACCACCGCCGCGACCATCGCTGTCGGCTCGGCGCTCGGCGGTCTCATCGCCACGTTCCTCAGCCGCGAACTCGTCTTTATCATCAACGCGGCCACCTTCATTGTCTCCGCCATGATGATCTGGCGCATACGTCTGCCGGCGCGTGCTGACAGCCCGACGCAGCGCCCCGCAGGCACGTCGCTTTTGCGCCGTTCGGTGCTAGACTTCCGCGCCGGCCTCAGCTACGTGCGCAACGAGCCGGTGCTGGCGGCCGTCTTCGTCGTCGCGGCCGGCTGGGGCTTGGGCAACGGCGTGGCGCGTGCGCTCTACAGCGTCTTTGGTGCGCGCCTCGGCAACGCGGCCGCCGCCGGGTGGCTTGCGCGCCCGCAGGACTTCGGCATCTCGGTCTTGTTCGTGGCGATGGGGCTGGGCGGCGTGCTTGGCGCACCCCTCGCGCGGCGCTTCAACGCGGGCGGCACAGGCTTGGGCGCGCGCATGGGGCGCTCGCTGCTGTTCGACGGCTGCGGCCTCGTCCTGTTCAGTTTCATGCCGCGCCTGTGGCCGGCGGCGCTGGTGCTCATCGCGCGCGAGATGAATTTTGCCATCTGGTGGACGGCGCAGCAGACCATCATCATGCGCCGCACCGAGAACGCTTACGCCGGGCGCGTCTTCGCCTCTTACGAGACGCTGACCACCTTGATGATGGTCGGCTCGATGTACTTTGCCGGGGCAGCCGCCGACCGCTACGGCATCCGCTTGGTCGCCGCGACCGGCGGCGCTGTGATTGCGCTCTCCGGCATGACGTGGTTCGCGCAACAGCGGTTGAATGGCGGGCTGGCCCGACGCGTGCGCGATGAACTCACGGGCGGATAACCGGGAACTGAGCTAGACGTTTAATACAGCACGAGAATCAAAGAGGAAACGATTGATATGAGCAGCACGGTGAGCTTTATCTGCCTCCTGTCATTAGCCCTGCTTCAGGAGCAGACCGCTGCGCAGGATGCATTTCAGAGGGTGGCCGCCGAGCCGCTGTGGAAAATTATCGTCGCCGTGCTTGGCGCGTTTGCCACGCTGCTGCTGTCGCTCAAAGGCGTCGGCGAAGTGGCGCTCAATTTTCTGAAGGGGCGCAAGGGGCAGCGGCGCTCGTCCGCCGACGCTGCGGTTGTTAAGCTGTGGAAATTCTCCGACGAGGCCACGAAAAAAGAGAAGGCTAAAAGTAAATACCGCCTGCTCCTCTCGGGCCTGATAACTTTCCTGTTCCCGATCTTTTTCGCGTTCGCCTTCATATGGTTTATCACAAAGGTAGAGAACCAACTTGCCGAGACCTTATTCTTCATCATCTGGCCCTTTATGTTGATCTCATACTGGATCATGGGGGGCGTGATGATAAACGCCTTCTTCGTCTTATTGCGCCTGCGCCCTTCACACTACAAGCGGGTCGCTCATCGGGCCGAGTTAATCGTCGAAGGCGAGTACGAGCGGGTGGTGGCACAGTGTAAAGGCTCGATCAAGGCGTTGGGCATGAAATTCTATGTGGTGGATTTGGAGCAGGGTTTACTGAAAGCCAGAAAGCCTTATCGCTGGATGCGAGTGCTAAACTACTACGGTCTGGGCACGCATCTGCGCGTGCGGCTGGCGCAGCAGGAAGGCGGCAAATGTCGGCTCTCTGTTAGAGCGGGCGGCATCCGCTCTGGCATCCAAATGGATAAGATCAATAACCTCACAAACCTCAACCGCTTCATCGAGCCATTCATGAACTAGCTCATGCCGGTGCGCCGCTCGTCAGTGTTAAGCAACTCATGAAAATCTATTCAGCCCAATGGGTGCTGCCTGTCGCCGTCCCGCCAATCGAGGGCGGCGCGGTGGCGGTTGACGGCGCGCTCATCGTCGGCGTCGGGGCGCGCGCGGACGTGTGCGCGCAGTTTCCCGCCGCGCCTGTGACGGACTTCGGCGCGGCGGCGCTCATGCCGGGCCTCGTCAACTGCCACTCGCATCTCGAACTGACGGCCATGCGTGGCTATCTCGAAGCCGAAGAGTCGGACTTCTTCGCGTGGCTGCGCAAACTCACGACCGCGCGCCTGTTTCGGCTGACGGCGGACGACCTGCGCGACGCGGCGACGTGGGGCGCGGTCGAAGCCGCGCGCGCGGGCGTCACCTGTCTGGGCGACGCCGCGAGCGACGCAGGGGCGAGCCTCGCCGCGCTCAAAGATGTGGGCCTGCGCGGGACGGTCTTTCAAGAGGTCTTCGGGCCGGACGCGCGCATGGCGCAGGAGCAATGGGCGAAGTCGCGCGCACAAATTGACAGTTTACGCGCACGCGCGACGGCGCTTGTGCGCGTCGGCATCTCGCCGCACGCGCCCTACACCGTGAGTGCGCCGCTCCTTGAACTGGCGACGGATTATGCGCTCGCCGCGCCGCTCCCGATGATGCTGCACGCGGCCGAATCCGAAGCCGAGACGCTGCTCATACGCGCCGGGCGCGGCCCCTTCGCGGAAGATTACGCGCGGCGCGGCATCGAGTGGCACGCACCGGGCGTGTCGCCCGTGCAGTATCTCGCGCAGGTCGGCGTGCTGCGTGCGCGCCCGCTGCTCGCGCACTGCATACGCGTGGACGACGCCGACATCGAAACGATCAGCACGAGCGGGGCGAGCGTCGCGCACTGTCCGAAGTCCAACGCCAAACTCGGCCACGGGCACGCGCCTTATCATAAATTTCTGCACCTCCGGCACGGCTTCGGCAGCGATTCGGTGGCCAGCAACAACACCTGCGACCTGCTCGAAGAAGCACGCACCGCGCTCATCACGGCCCGCGCCGTCGCGCCCGAAGCGTTGTCCGTGCTGACCGCCCAACAGGCTCTCACAGACGCCACCGATGGCGGCGCGCACGCGCTCGATGCGGACGCGCAGACGGGCGCGCTCGTCGTCGGACGCGCGGCCGATCTGATCGCCGTGCGGCTCGACGGCGCACACCAACTGCCCGTCCACGATCCCACGAGCGCGCTCGTCTTCACATCTACGGGGCGCGATGTCGTCTTCACGCTGGTGGCGGGGCGCGAAATCTATCGCGCCGGGCGCGTGCTGACGGTTGACGAGGAACGCCTGCGCGCACGCATGCAGGAGATCGCAGCGCGGCTCACAGCAGCTTAAAGCAGCGGATTGAAGCGGTGGAATTTGCGGCGCAAGCGGCGCGCGCGTGTTAGTCGGTCAATTTTTGCTGGTCGCGCTGGCGGCGCTGCTTGAGTTCTTCGACCTGTTCTTGCAGGAACATGAGGTGGAAGCGGAGGATCAGTTTGCCGTCCTTGTTGAGCTTGAGACTTTGCGCGAAATCCTGCCGGGCAGCGCGGTCGTCGCCTTGCAATAGGTAGGCATAGCCCCGGCTGGCGTAGGCGAAACTGGCCTGACTGTTGTCGGGCTTGAGCGCAAGCCCGTCGCTGAAATCCATGATCGCGTCAGCCGTGTCGCCTTTGACGAGCAGGGCATTGCCGCGCCGGAAGTAGTAATCGGGGTTGCCCTGATAACAGGCGAGCGCCTTGTTGAAGTCTTCGATGGCGGCTTCGACTTCGAGCCGGTGCGCGCGCGTGTAGCCGCGCCGCGAGTAGGCTTCGGCCACGCTGCGGTCGTTGTGTACGGCTTGCGGGTCAAGCGTGAGCGCCTGATCGAAATCGCTGAGCGCGCCCGGCAGATCGCCTTTGGCGTGGCGCACGCCGCCGCGCTTAACGTAAATGTCGGCCGCGTTCGGCTCGATCATGAGCGCCTTGTCGTAAGCGGCGAGTGCGCCGTCCAGATCGCCGCGCAGGTAGCGATCCGCGCCGCGCTTCAGATAGTCCTGCGCCGCGCGTCTGGGCTGTTGCGCGTGCGTGGCGACGGCAAGCAGCAAGGTGAACAATGCGAGCAACGGGCGTGCGCGTTTCATCCGAAGACCTCCGCCGATTGAACCGACCCGACAGCGCCGGGCGACGTTGAGGGAAACTTAGGGGAGCGGCTGAAGTTTGTCAATGATGCGCCTGAGTCGGATATGAACGGCTTTGCGGCTGCGGCCACGCTGATGGGCGGAAAGTTTATGACGTTCCGCCCATCAGCGTGGCCGCAGCCGCAAACAATAGGGACTCACTCGCTCTTATTTCATTTGCATGAGGCCGTGATCGCATCGTCGAAGATTTCGAGCGCCACGTCCACATGCTCGCGCGTGAGGATGAGCGGCGGCGACCAACGAATCGTGTTCGCGCCCGCGCCGAGTATGATCAAACCACGCTCGAAACAGGCCATCTCGATCTGATCGCGCAAGTCCGGCGCAGGCTCCATCGTCGCCCGGTCGGTGACGAACTCGACGCCGAGCATCAGCCCCATGCCGCGCACGTCGCCGATGCAATCGTGCTTGCGCGCGAGTCGTTCCAAGCCCGCTTTCAGGTACGCGCCGACCGCCGCGCTGTTGGCGACGAGTTCACGTTCGAGCAGTTCGATGGTCTTCAAAGCGGCGGCGATGCAGACCGGGTTGCCGCCGAAGGTCGAGGCGTGCGCGCCCGGCTTCCAGTTCATCAACTCGGCCCGCGCCACGCACGCGCCGATGGGCAGACCCGAACCGATGCCCTTGGCGATGGTCATGATGTCGGGGCGCAGATCGTAATGGTCGCTGGCAAACATCTTGCCGGTGCGCCCCATGCCGGATTGCACCTCGTCCACGATGAGCATAATGCCGTGTTCGTCGCAGATGCGACGCAGACCTTGCAGGAACTCGCGCGGCGCGGGCACGTAGCCGCCCTCGCCCTGCACGCATTCGACGACGATGCCGGCCACCTCGTCCGGCGGCGTCGTCGTCTTGAACAGACGCTCCGTGATCCATGCGAGCGTGGCGCGGCTGACGGCGGCCGGATCGTGCGCGCCGGTGGCGTCGCCGGTAAACGGATCGCGGAACACGTTCGGGTACGGCACGTGTACCACGTCGAGCGCCTGCCGTTTGAAGCCGCGCCGCTGTGCGACTCGCGACGATGTTAATGAGAGCGAGCCGAGCGTGCGCCCGTGAAAGCTGTTGAAGAAGGCGATGAATTTCTCGCGCCCGGTCGCGTGCATGGCCAACTTCAACGCGGTCTCGACCGCTTCCGTGCCGCTGTTGGCGAAGTGCGTGCGGGTCGGACTCGGCACAGGCGTAATCTCGTCGAGTTTCTGCGCGAGCGCGGGCATGTGGCGGTAGTAGAAATCCGTGCCGCACATGTGTATGAGTTGCGCCGCTTGGTCTTGAATCGCCTTGACGACCTCCGGGTGACAATGGCCCGTCGAGCAGACGGCGACGCCCGCGTTGCAGTCGAGAAAGACGTTACCGTCCACGTCTTCGACCCAGACGCCGGCGGCGCGCTCGGCGACAAGTTTGTAGGCCGGGCGCGGGTAGGACGGCGTGACGAACTCGGCGTCGGCGGCGATGATCTGCAAGCCGCGCGGGCCGGGTAGCGCCGTCTTGATCTCAGGGCGGCGCGGCGGTGCGATGGTGGTGCTGCTAGCCATAAAACTTTTCTCCTACGAATGAACAGAGCCGAACAAAGGGAATTTCAAATTTGAGATTTGAAATCTGAGGTTGGGCGCAGCAGGCAGAGCAGGGCGCGGCTAGCCGGCGAAGATGTTCGCGCGCAGGTCGAGCGGACGAAGCTGGCAGAGGTAGTCGCTATTGAGCATGCTGGTTCATATTTGCGACCGGCGAAATGTTAAATGGTCGGCGCGCGTCTTAAGTCGGCGTTCAGGCTTACTGATCGCTTGCCTTGCGGGCGCGCTGTCGGCCGAGCAGGATGAAGAATATCCCCATTGCGACGCCGAAGATAACGCGCCAAATGTTGTCACCCAGTCCGCGTCGGTTGAGCAGGCTCAAGAGACCGGCGAGAATCCATAGACAGCCGGCCAAGGTGAAGCCCCATTTAACGAAATTGTCTTTAGGCATTAAACGCTGGCGCGCGCCCGTTTAAGTGGCGCTCATCTTAGCACTACGCGCCGCGCCGTTTCCAGCGCACGCCGTCGCGCGTGTCTTCGAGCAGGATGCCGCGCGCCAGCAGTTCGTCGCGGATTTCGTCGGCGCGGGCGAAGTCGCGGCGGCGGCGCGCCTCCTGTCGCTCGTCTATGAGCGTCTGAATTTCGGCGTCGAGCAGTTCGGCCTGCGGCTGCCCGAAGATGTTGAAGACTGAGTCGAAGCGCGCGACGAGTGCGAGCAGGTCGCGCTGGTCGTCGGCGCGCAGGACGCAATCGGCGAGCGCCGTATTGACCTCGCGGGTCAGATCGTGAATCGCAGCGAGCGCGACGGACGTGTTCAGATCGTCGTCGAGCCCGGCCTCGAACTGTTCGAGCGCGCGGGCCGCAGCCGCGCGCAACTGCGGGTTGCTGCCCGGTTCGACGCGGGCTTCCGTCAGACGGCGACGGAAATCCTGCAAGCCCGCGACCGTCTTCTCGATGCCGCGCAAGCCCTCAAGCGTGAAGTTGTACTGCTTGCGATAGGGCGCGCTGACGAGCGCGTAGCGGATCGCGGCGGGCGTGAAGCCCTGCGCCGTCAGATCGCGCAGCGTGTAGTAGTTGCCCTTTGATTTGGACATTGACTCGCCGTTGATCTTCAGGTGCTCGCCGTGCAGCCAGTAGTTGACGAAGGGCTTGGCGGTTGCACCTTCCGATTGCGCGATCTCGTTTTCGTGATGCGGGAAGATGAGATCGACGCCGCCGCAGTGGATGTCGAACGTCTCGCCGAGATACTTCATGGACATGGCGGAGCACTCGATGTGCCAGCCGGGCCGGCCGCGCCCGATCTCGGTCTGCCACGAAGCGCCGTGTCCTTCCGCGACCGCTTTCCAGAGCGCAAAGTCGCGCGCGTCCTCTTTGTCGTACTTGTCCGTATCCACGCGCTCGCTGCCGCCGACGATGTTGCCCGCGAAGTTGATCTTCGAGAGCTTGCCGTAATCGGGAAACGATTTGATGCGGTAATAGATCGAGCCATCGGATTCGTAAGCGTGCCCATTGGCTTCAAGTTGCGCGATGAGCGCGGCCATTTCGTTGATGTGGTGCGTGGCGCGCGGCGCGATCTCCGGGCGCTCGCAGCCGATCTGATCGAAGTCGTGCCAGAAGGCTTCGATGTAGGGCGCGGTGTATTCGTCGAGCGCCACGCCCTGCTGTTCCGCCTCCGCGATGATGCGGTCGTCCACGTCCGTCAGGTTCATGACGTGCGTGACCTTGAAGCCTTTGAACTTCAGATAACGACGCAGTATGTCGCCGAACAGGAACGAGCGCAGGTTGCCGATGTGGACGAAGTTCCACACGGTCGGGCCGCACAGGTACATCCGCGCCTCGCCCGCGCGCAAGGGGCGAAACTCTTCGAGTTGACCGGAAAGCGTGTTCTGAAATCTCAACATAGTTAATCGCGCTAAGGTCGCAACACAGGAGGAGTCTAGGCAAGGACTGGCGGCGAGTCAAACAAGTAGTTCGACGACGGACTATGGTTCTCACTCCGCGCCGAAGTGGGTGAAGCCGGCGGGCTTGAGCGTGCCGGTGCGCCCGCCGCTCATCATCTTTAGTCCGGCTTTGCGTGCGCGCACCGCGCCGATGCGCGTGACGGGCACGCCGGCAACTGCCTGCGGCACACGCGCCGCGTGCTGCGGGCGGACGGTGAACAGTAGCTCGAAGTCTTCGCCGCCGTGCAGCGCGAGCGCGAGCGCATCTTCGGCTGCGACGCCCGTTTGCGTGATGAATGGATCGACAGGAATCAGCGCCGCATCAATGAGCGCGCCGACGCCGCTGGCCGCGCAGAGGTGCGCCAGATCGGACGAGAGACCGTCGCTCAAGTCAATCATCGCCGTCGCCAGCCGGTCAGCGCCGAGCAGCGCCCCCCAGCCGAGACGCGGTTCGGGTTGCCGTTGACGCTGAACGAGGCGGGCGCGGGCGGTGGCCGGTCGGCGGCGCGCAGACGGCGCTGACCTGCTGGTGGTGCTGCTTGTGCGTCCAACGGGCAGACCGGCTTCGAGTATGTGCAGCCCCGCCGCCGCGCCGCCGAGCGTGCCGGTGACGAAGATTTGGTCGCCGGGGCGTGCGCCGTTGCGCAGGACTGCGCGCCCGCGCGCCGTCTCGCCGAGCACGATTGAATCAACGACGATTCGCTCGGGCGTGCGCGACACGTCGCCGCCGACGAGGCAGACGCCCGTGCGGGCGGCGAGCGCGAAGAAGCCCGCGTAGAAGTCGTCGAGAAAGCGTGTGCGCCAGATGGCGGCGGGTACGCCGACGGACAAGAGCGCCCAGCGTGGACGTGCGCCCATCGCGGCCATGTCGGAGAGCGAGACGGCGAGAGCTTTATGGCCGAGCGCGCGCGCCGTCGTCGTGGCGCGGCGAAAGTCTATGTCTTCGACGAGCAGATCGGTGGTGATGAGCGTGTCGCGGTCAGCTTGTTGCGCGAGCACGGCGGCATCGTCGCCGATGCCGGTAAGGAGGGCTGAAGGGGAAGCTGTCAGTGCGTCGGCGGCGCGTTGTGCGCGTTGGCGGATGCGTTTGATGAAGTCGAACTCGCTGCGGGGAACTGTTGCCGGTGCTGTGCGGCGTGCGGGAGCGGCGCGAGACGAGCGGCGCGCGTTGCGATTCGCTTTGCCTTTCGCGCCTTCAGCCTTCATCCCGCAGCCCTCTAGAGTTGTCGCCGCATGGAATCCAGACCGGCGGCGATCATCTCAAGCGAGGTCGAGAAGGAGAAGCGCAGGTGGCCGTCGCCATGTGGGCCGAAGACGACGCCGGGAACGGTGGCGACCTGTGCGCGTTCCAGCAGTAGTTCGGCCGCCTGCCGGCTGTCGGCGTGTAGGCGCGTCGTGTCGGGGAAGGCGTAGAACGCGCCGGCCGGCGGCGTGCAAGTGAAGCCGAGTTCGTTGAGACCGGCCACGAGCAGGTCGCGGCGCTGGCGATAGGCGGCGCGGGTGCTGTCGAAGAGTTCGGCCGGCGCATTGATGGCGGCGAGCGCGGCCCATTGCGTCGGCGTCGAGACGCCGTTAGTCGAATAGAGAAGCGCCTTGCGTAGCCCCGTCATCCAGGGTTCGCTTGCGATGGTATAGCCGATCCGCCAGCCCGTCATCGAGTAGGATTTCGAGAGCGTGTAGCAGGTGATCGTCCGCTCGAACATCTCCGGCAGCGCGGCGATGGAGACGTGTTCGCCCTCGTAGAGTAAATCTTCGTAAGCTTCGTCGGCGACGACGATCAGGTCGTGCTCGCGGGCGAAGGCGGCGACCGCTTCGGCTTCCGCGCGGGTAAACACCGTGCCGGTCGGATTCTGCGGCGTGTTGTAGTAGATGGCGCGGGTCTGCTTGGTCAGATGACGCCCAAGCGTCGGGGCGAAACCGGCGGCGCGGGCCTCGTCCGTCGAGACGAGCACGGCTTCGCCGGCGCAGTGCGCCACGAGGTCTTTGACGGGCGTCCAGAAGGGCGAGAAGACAAGCACCTCGTCGCCGGGATTGACGACCGACTGGAACGCGCCAAAGAGACCCTGCATGCCGCCGTTAACGACGATTACGTCGTCCACTGTGACGGGCAGATGGTTGCGCTCGCGCGCCTTCGCCGCGATGGCGGCGCGCAACTCTGCGATCCCGGATGAAGGCGCGTAGCGCGTCTTGTTCTCGGTGAGCGCCTGTCGCATGGCCTCCTTGATGTGTTCGGGCGTGGGCAGGAACGGCTCGCCGCCTTCAAATTGATAGACGTTCGTGCCGGCCGCGCGCAGTTCCATAATGCGGTTGCGAATTTTAACGATGTCGGAGAAGCCGACTCGCTCAAGGCGCGCGGCCAGATGGAAAGCAGTCGAAGCGACGGTCACGTTCTGCGGTGAACCTCCGAAACGCGATGGCTTGGAAATGACGCCGGATTATAGCTTGCGCTGACCGAGACCGTCCAACGCCTGCGCCTGCTTACGTCCGTGCGCAAGGGTCAAGCTGCACCGCTAGCTTGGCTTGAGGCGCACACCGGATCGTTGAGCAGATCGTGTTACGACTAATCCATATCGTGCAGTGCTGATTCAGTTCCGTGCGCTCCGCTTATTGCGATTTCGTTGTGATTTACCAGCACCGGGCGCGAAAAGCAGGAAAAACCAGATGCTGAGAGCAAATTACGTGCAGGGCGGCGGACACGCGCCGGCAAGGAACACGATTTGCTGACTTAAAGGGCGGCTAGATTAACTGAACCTAGCGAATTTGAAGGAGAAGCTGACACCATGACAATGAATGGCAAGATTTTAGCAGTTGGACTCTCGGCGGCGCTGCTGGGTGGCACGGTGGTTGGTCTCGTCAACAATAGACACAGCGTTGACCCCAACGCGCCGGTCGCATCGCAGAACCTTTCGACGCAGGATGCGACCCGCCTGAACGGGCAGACGACCAAAGATCAGGTCGCGCTCAACACCGCGAACGACCAGAACCTGTCGGCCGATTACCGCACAGGTTTCGAGGATGGCTTTAACGCTGCGCGCGAAGGCGCGACCGACGGGCGCGCTTTAGCTCCGGCCACAACGACCGTCGTGCGCGAAGTGCCGACGGCGTCACGCGTCGTCTATCGCAGCGCACCGGCGCGCACGCGCACCGTTAGAAGCACGCGGCGCGCTTACTACGACTACACGCCGCAGCGGCGTTCCTTCTGGCAGAAGCACCGCGACAAGCTGACGGTAGCGATGGGCGCGGGCGGCGGCGCGCTCCTCGGCGGCTTGCTCGGCGGCAAGAAGGGCGCAGCGATTGGCGCGCTCGCGGGCGGCGGTGGCTCGGCGCTCTACACGTACAAGATTCGTCGGCGCAACCACTAATCTCTAGCCGGACGGTGCAGCCATGCAGCGGGGCGTGCAGACAGCAGTGGTGCGTAGCAACTCAGCTATCCTGATCGCTCTGGCAGTTACGATCTGGGCAGCCTCCCACACGGGGGCTGCCCTTTCGTCTGCGCAGGCATCGCGGATTCAACAGACGCTCGGCGGCAACAGCCCGTCCAGCACGCGCTCTCTACCTGCCCCTGTGCGTTTCCGCGAAGTGTCCGGGCGCGGTCTGCTCGCCCGTGCGTGGGTCAACGGCGCAGGCCCCTTCAACTTCGCGCTCGACACGGGCGCGGGCGCAAACATCCTCTCGGCGCGTGTGGCGCGCACGGCGGGCGTTGCTTACGCAGGCGGCCGGGCTGTCGCCATCAGCGGTCTGAGCGGCGCGGGCGGCGGCGCGGCGCGCGAAGCCAAGGTGCGAAGCCTCGCGCTCGGCGAGCGCAACAATCTGCTGCCGGCGCACGCGGAAGTGCTAGTGACGGACACCTTGCCGCCCGACCTTGACGGCGTCATCGACCCCTCGGAAAGCTACTACCCGCTTGGCTACACGATTGATCTGCCCGCCGCTACCCTGACCGCCTTCGACCCGCGTAGCGCCCCTCTGCGTGCGGGCGACGCCCCGCCCGGCGGCACGGTCGTGCGCTGGCTGACCGACGGCGACACGCGTCGCCCCTTCGTCCAACTCGACAACGGCCGGCGCGCTCTGCTCGATACAGGCTCCGGTTTCGGTCTCGCGCTCGATGAATCGGCGGGGCGCGCCTTTGGCGTCGGCGCGGATGTGGGGCGCGAACGGGCGGGCGTGCATGATCTGGGGCGCGGTCACGTCGGCGCGCGCCGCATTGCGCCCGTCACCATTCAGATCGGCGGGCTGGTCTTGCGCAGGATTCCGACCGATCTGCTGTTCGGCGCGGCCTCGGACGCCCCCGTCATCCTCGGACGCGACGCGCTGCGCCCGTTCCAACTCAGCTTCGACCCCGTCAACCGCCTCGTCCGCATCGCGCCGCGCTAACCCCGGCGTGCGCTCAGGAAAGACTTCAAGCCAACCGGCGCAACTGCCGGACTGCCGCCCGGTTATTTCCCGCGACAAGATGATTGACACGCTGCGGATGCGTGAGTAACATGGCGACAGCTTTGTGCGCGCGGCGTTTACAAGGCGGCCCACAGCCGGGTGGCTGCAAATCTCAGCAAGCAACGCTTCAAGGGCAAAGGCTTCCCGCAGTATGAACCGAGCTGCCGTCTACATCCCGGAAAAACTCTTCTTCAAGATCGGCGAAGTGTGCGACATCACGGGCATACAGGCGCACGTCCTGCGCTACTGGGAATCGGAATTTCCCATGCTCGCGCCGCAGAAGAACCGCGCCGGGCAGCGCACCTATCGCAAGCGTGACGTGGAGATGGTCTTGCGCATCAAGGAACTGCTCTACGAAGACCAGTACACCATCGCCGGCGCGAAGAAGAAGCTGCAAAGCGACCTGCGCGGCGCAAGCAAACTCAAAGTTGTCACGCCCGACATGAACGCCGCGAACATCAACGCGGGCGAGCCGACGGACACGACCCCCGCCGCGCCGCCTCCGCCCAGCGCGCCGAGCGCGCAAACCCCCGTCTACGCAAGCGATCACGAGCTACCGCCCACCGAGCCGAGCGTCCCGCTCACAGACGAACGCCGCGCCGCCCTGCGTCGCCTACGCGAACAGATGCACGACCTGCTCGCTTTGATCGATGCGACCGAAACCCGCGCGAACGTGCAGAAAAAATAGCGCGCCACCGGCAAGCCCTACGTCCCCGGCCGCCGCGTTTGACAATTTCGCTGTTCCGAAGATACTTAAGTGTAATTTGCCGGGATGTGGCGCAGCCTGGTAGCGCGCTTCCTTGGGGTGGAAGAGGTCGCAGGTTCGAATCCTGTCATCCCGATACGGCGCGGGGTTCAACTCGATCGAGTTGAACCCCGCTTTTTAGTGGACTGGAAATTAATCTTACGGCTTGGCGTTCGCGCGCTTAAGCTTGCATAGCAGCATCGTCCCGGCGGTGATGAGGCCAGCGGTGATGAGCGCGTAAAACGGGCCCGGGCGGGCCGACTCCGTGCTGCTCATGCGGATTGCGTGCGCGATGTTGACCAGGCCGAGAACGATGAGAAACCAACCGCCGAGTTTATGAGCTTCCACAGTTGTACTCTCCTTCATAGATTAGGTCGCAGGGCATAGTAACCAGACCTCAGACACCGTTGCCAGCATAAAGTTCCGGCGCTTCGGTTACGCCTGTCTAAATCTGCAAATCGGCGATCACGATCTCGGACGTGAGTGTCTTGTGTACTGGACACTTGTGGGCGATCTCCTGTAAGCGTGCGTACTGCTCGTCGGTAAGTGCGCCGTCGAACGTGACGGCGCGTTCGATGCGATGTACGTAGGCGTCACCGCTGGTCTGGCAGGTGGCGCAGTCGCGTGCGTGGATGCGCTGCTGGCGCAGGCGGACGGTGACGCCTGTGAGCGGCCACTGTTTGCGGCGCGCGTAGAGCGTGACGGTCATGGAGATGCAACTGCCGAGCGCGGCGAGCAGGAGCGTGTAAGGGTCTGGGCCGGCGTCTTCGCCGCCAAGACTGGCGGGTTCGTCGGTCGTGAATGTGTGCTCTGCGCCATAGCGGACTTGGTTGGTGAGGTTCGTGCTTGAAGTGACGGTCACCTCGTTCATAATCGTTCCTCCCGACAGATTTATCACGTGGGCCGGGCGGCAGCAAACTTGCCTATCTGGCGCACGCGCCCTGCCTGATGAGCAAAGAGCCTGCGACCCTTGAACGAGGCACAGGCTCTTTCGTTCTGTTGTTTTTTGTCAACCGCGCGCGAGCGTTACCAGATCACGCAGCGATCCTTTTCCGCGCGCACCATCGGGTCGCCCTCTTTGCACTGGAAGGCGGCGGCGAACTGCCGGATGTTGGCGAGCGGGCCGTTGACGCGGAAGCGCGAGAGCGGGTGCGGGTTCGTGTTCGTCAGCAGGCGCGCGTATTCCGGCCGGGTGTTAGCCGCCCAGAAGTGCGCGAACGAAAGAAAGAAACGCTGCTCCGGCGTCAAGCCGTCAATGTTGGCGGGGCGGGGTTTGCCTTCGAGCGACTTCTGCCACGCCGCATAAGCGATGACAAGCCCGCCCAAGTCCGCGATTGATTCACCGGCGACGAGTTTGCCGTTGACGTGCAATCCCGGCTCGACCTCGAAGCCGGCGAACTGGTTGACGACGCACTCGGCGCGCGTGTGGAAATTGTTCAGGTCGGCTTCGGCGAACCAGTTTTTGAGATTCCCGGCGGCGTCAAACTGCGCGCCTTCGTCGTCGAAGCCGTGCGTCATCTCGTGCCCGATGACCGCGCCGATTGCGCCGTAGTTAACGGCATCATCGGCCGACGGATCGAAGAAGGGCGGTTGCAGGATGCCGGCGGGAAAGACGATCTCGTTGATCTGCGGATTGTAGTAAGCATTAACGGTCGGCGGCGTCATGCCCCATTCAAGTTTGTCCACGGGCTGCCCGATCTTCGCCAGATCGCGTAGCTGCTCGAAGTGGTTGGCGCGCATGCGATTGACGACGAATGAGTCGCGGTCGATCTGAAGCGCCGAATAGTCGCGCCACTTGTCGGGATAACCGATCTTGTTGATGAAGGCGTTCAGTTTGGTGATGGCCTGCTGGCGCGTCGGGTCGCTCATCCAGGCAAGCGAGCCGATGTCGCTTTGCAGCGCGGCTTCAAGGTTTTTGACCATTTCCAGCGCGCGTGCTTTGGCGGCGGGCGGGAAAGCCTTCTTGACGTAGACCGCGCCGAGCGCCTCGCCCAGCGCACGGTCGGTCGCGCCGACGCAGCGCTTCCAGCGCGGCAGTTGTTCGGTCGCGCCCGTCAGGACGCGCCCGTTGAAGTTGAAATCTTCGTCCACGAACTTCTTCGACAGACCCGAAGCGGCGGCGTTGATGCGATGCCAGCGCAGGTAGGTCTTCCAGTCGTTGATGGAGGTGGCGGTCAACTGCTGATCGAGCGTCTGGAAAAACTTGGGCTGCGCAACGTTGATGTCCGCTTTCTTCGAGAAGCCGATGCCTTTGAAGAAAGCGGCCCAATCAATGTGCGGCGTCAGCTTCTGCAACTCCGCGACCGTCATGCGGTGGTACAGATTGCTCGGCTCGCGCTGCTCGACGTTGGTCATCGAAGCCTCAGCGAGTTTCGTCTCAAGCGTCATGACGGTCTGCGCTTCGGCGGCCGCCTTCGCGGCATCGTCGCCGAGTAACTGGAACATGTTGGCGACGTGCTTGACGTACTCGGCGCGGACTGCTTTGGACTTCTCGTCGTCGCGGAAATAGTAATCGCGGTCGGGCAGGCCTAAGCCGCTCTGCGAGATGCCGAAGATGACTTCGGCCGCGTTCTTGAAATCCTGCGTCGAGCCGGAGCCGAAGGGCACGGCCATGCCGATGTCGGTCAGGTGGGCAAATTCGGCTTGCAGGTCGCGCTGATCTTTGATCTTGTCGATGAGCGCAAGCTCCGTTTGCAAAGGTTTCAGCCCGGCCGCTTCGATCTTGTCTTCCGCCATGCACGAGGCGTAGAAATCGCCGACCTTCTGTTCGTTGCTGCCCCGCGCCGCGCTCGTGTTCTTCGCCGCGTCTTCGATGATCTGGCGCAGCGTCGTGCGGTTCTGCTCCGCCAACACGTCAAAGACGCCCCATTCGGGATAAGCGGCCGGGATCGTGTTCTTAGCGAGCCAGCCGCCGTTGGCATACTGATAGAAGTCCGCGCACGGGTTGGCGTTCTTATCAATGTTACTCACGTCGAGGCCGCGCCCGGCGGGCGTCTGCGCGAAGACGACCAGCGCACAGAGCACGATTGTGAGCGCGGAGGCGAAAAGCGAATTGCGGAATCGTTTCATCGAATAACTCCTCAACAGATGAAGGTGGGTCGCCTAAAGCTTACATGAGGGGCGCGCGGGTTTGCACGCCCGTTCGCCCCGTTAGTCGTGTGGCAGCGCCGCGCTTACCAGATCACGCAGCGCTCCTTTTCGTCGCGCACCATCGGGTCGCCCGGCTTGCAGCCAAAGGCCTGCGCGAACGCGGGGAAGTTGGCGAGCGGGCCGTTGACGCGAAACTTGGGCAGCGGATGCGGGTCGGTCTGCGCGAGCAGACGCGCGCGTTCCGGCCGTATGTTGGTCGCCCATGAGTAAGCGTAAGCGAGGAAGAAACGCTGCTCCGGCGTCAAGCCGTCAATGTTGGCGGGGCGGGGTTTGCCTTCGAGCGACTTCTGCCACGCCGCATAAGCGATGACAAGCCCGCCCAAGTCCGCGATTGACTCGCCGACAACCAACTCGCCGTTCATGTGTAAGCCCTGCTCGACCTCGAAGCCGCTGAACTGCTTGATGACGCAGGCGGCGCGCTCCTTGAAGTTCTTCAGGTCAGCATCCGTCCACCAGTTCTTCAAGTTGCCCTCGGAATCATACTGCGAACCCTGATCGTCGAAGCCGTGCGTCATCTCGTGCCCGATGACCGAACCCATCGCGCCGTAGTTGAAGGCGTCGTCGGCCGACGGCTCGAAGAACGGCCATTGCAGGATGCCGGCGGGAAAGACGATCTCGTTGATCTGCGGATTGTAGTAAGCGTTGACGGTGGGCGGCGTCATGCCCCATTCCATTTTATCTACGGGCTGCCCGATCTTGTGCAGGTCGCGGCGCGCCTCGAACGCGCTCGCGCGCAGGTCGTTCTCAAGATAGGAGGCACGCTCGATCTTCAGCGCCGAGTAGTCGCGCCACTTGTCGGGATAACCGATCTTGCGGATCAGCGTTTCGAGTTTGGCGACGGCCTGTTTGCGCGTCGCATCGTTCATCCACGCGAGCGTGCCGATGTCGCTACGCAAGGCCGCGATCAGATTCTGCACCATGTCGAGCGAGCGTTTTTTCGCTTCGGGTGGAAAAGCCTTCTTCACCCAGACTTCGCCGAGTGCCTCGCCGAGCGCGTTGTCGGTCGCGGCGACGCAACGCTTCCAGCGCGGCAACTGCTCGGTCGCGCCCGTCAGGATGCGCCCCTTGAAATTGAAGTTCTCGTCGTCGAACGGTTTGGCCAGATTGTCCGCCGAGGCGTTGATGAGATGCCAGCGCAGATAAGTTTTCCAATCATTGATGGGCGTGCTGGCGAGTTGGCGGTTCATCTCCTCGAAAAACTTGGGCTGCCCGACGTTCGTATCGGTTTTCTGCGTCAGCCCGATGCTTTTGAAATAGTCGGCCCAGTTGAAATTGGGCGTCAGCTTCTGCAACTCGGCCGTCGTCATGCGGTGATAGGTCTTCTGCGGGTCGCGGCGCTCGACGCGCGTCATTGAAGCCTCGGCGAGCTTCGTCTCCATGTTCATCACGGTCTGCGCTTCGGCGGCCGCCTGCGCCGGCTTGTCGCCCATCAGTTCAAACATCTTGGCGACGTGTTTGACGTACTCCGCGCGGATGTTCTTCGACTTGTCGTCGTCTTTGAAATAGTAATCGCGGTCGGGCAGACCGAGTCCGCCTTGCAGCACGTCGTAGGTCACTTCGGCGCTGTTCTTCGCGTCCTGCGTCGAGCCGTGCCGAAAGAGCGTGTTGAGGCCCATCGAGTGCTGGCGTGCAAGCTCGGCTTGCAGCCCCTTCGTGTCCTTGATCGCGTCAATGCGCGCGAGTTGCGGCTCGATCGGTTTCAGCCCGGCAGCGTTGATCTGATCTTCGGCCATGCAGGCAGCGTAGAAATCGCCGACCTTCTGCTCGTTGCTGCCGCGCGGCGCGTTCTTGTTTTGCGCGGCAGCTTCCAGCACTTCGCGCATCACGTCGCGGTTCTTCTCCGAGAGCAGGCTATCCGTGCCCCACGCGGAGAAGGCGGCGGGCACGGGGTTGGCGGCGAGCCAGCCGCCGTTGGCGTACTGGTAAAAGTCCACGCACGGGTTGGCGTTCTTATCGAACGCGGCGAGGTCGAGGCTGCGATTGGTCGTCTGCGCGACGAGCACGGAGGCGCAGACGAGCAGGCTGCACAGGGAAGTGATGAACGAATGGCGGAAGCGGCTCATTGGATTTAGCTCCTCAAGAGGTCAGGGCTGGAACGGCAGATGATACGGCAAGTCCGCGCCGAAGTTTAGCCAGCCCGCACATGTTTGAGCAGCATTTGAGAAAAATCTTGATGAACGGCCGCACCCGCGTGTTAAGCGGCCGCGCCATGATGACGGCTTGCACACGCGCGCACCGTGCGGCTAAACTCGCTGCCGCTCCAAGCGAAAAAAGTAGTCAGTAGCCAGTAGTCAGTAACAAAGCATGGCTGGCGTTGCTTGCTGGCGACTAAGGGCGAAGGACCCGACGTTTAAGACCTACTGGCTACTGACTACTGACTACTTTCCTCTGCGAGGATTTTGACCGATGAAGATTCACGAGTATCAGGCGAAGGAACTGTTGCAGCGTTACGGCGTGCCCGTGCCACGCGGCATTGTGGCGCGCTCGCCCGAAGAGGCTTACAGCGCGGCGCAGGAGTTGGGCACGGACGTGGTCGTTGTCAAGGCGCAGATACACGCGGGCGGGCGCGGCAAGGGCGGCGGCGTGAAACTCGCCAAATCGCCGGATGAGGCGCGCGAACTGGCCCGCCAGATGCTCGGCATGAATCTGGTCACGCACCAGACGGGGCCGGAAGGGCGCGAGGTGCGCGTGCTGCTCGTCGAAGAGGGCTTGCCGATTGATCGTGAGTTCTATCTCGGCATCGTGCTAGACCGGCAGACGGGCCGCCCCGTCTTCATGGCTTCCTCGGCGGGCGGCATGGACATCGAAGAGGTCGCCGCCTCGACGCCCGAAAAGATTCTGCGCGAGACGATTGATCCGGCCGTCGGCTTTCGCCCCTATCAGGCGCGCAAACTCGCCTTCGGTCTCGGTCTGCCCGCAGACCTGATCAATCAGGCGGCCAAGTTCATGCAGGCGCTCTACGCCGCCAACGAGCAGATGGACGCGTCGCTCATGGAGATCAACCCGTTCCTGTTGACGAAAGACAAGCGGCTCATCGCGCTCGACGCGAAGGTGAATTTCGACGACAACGCGATGTTCCGGCATCAGGATTTTCTTTCGTTGCGCGACCTGAACGAAGAGGAACCGCTTGAGATTGAAGCCTCGAAATTCGATCTCAACTACATCAAACTCGACGGCAACATCGCCTGCATGGTCAACGGCGCAGGACTGGCCATGGCCACGATGGACATCATCAAACTCGCGGGCGGCGAGCCGGCCAACTTCCTCGACGTGGGCGGCGGCGCTTCGCAGCAACGCGTCGAAGCCGCCTTCCGCATCCTGCTCGCGGACGAGCACGTGCAAGCGGTGTTGATCAACATCTTCGGCGGCATCGTGCGTTGCGACATGGTGGCGCGCGGCGTGGTCGGCGCGGCGCAAAGTCTGGGCGTTAAAGTGCCGGTCGTCGTCCGGCTCGAAGGCACGAACGTCGAAGAAGGGCAGCGCGTGATCCGCGAGTCCGGCTTAAACTTCACGGTCGCCAACGGCATGAAGGACGCGGCGGAGAAGGTCGTCACGCTCGCAGGGCAGGCTGCCTGAGTAACATCTGCACGCGAAATCTATGGTGACGCGGTCGCGCTGGTTCAGCATCCTCGTCCTCGTCTGCCGCTTCGGGCTGGCGGCGATGTTCCTGTTCGCGGTCGGCGCGAAGCTTTACACGCTCCGCGACTTCGCCGGGAACGTAGCGAATCTGGTCGGCACGAGTTGGTCGTGGCCCGTCACGTTCGTCGTCATCGCGGCCGAGCTAACGGCGGCGCTGCTGCTCATCGTGCCGCGCACGGTGCGTCTGGGCGGCGTGCTGGCGGCGCTGTTGTTGCTGACGTTTGCCGGTTATGCGCTCTATTACGTCTACGTGCAGCACGGCGAACCGTTG
>DASVQA010000093.1:0-36811 GCA_036389375.1 Pyrinomonadaceae bacterium
CGACGCGCTCGTCCAGCATGCGCTCGTGCTGGTCGGAGCACGCGAAGCGCAGGTAATACCACGACGAATCGACGAACGTATCCATCGTGTCGGTTTCGCGCCTCGCTTGCGCACCGCACTTCGGGCACGGCGTGTTGACGAAATCGTCGCGCTTGTTCAGCGGGTTGCCGTGGCCGTCGGGGACGCAGTCTTCAGGCAGTACCACCGGAAGCTGATCGTCCGGCACGGGGACGTCGCCACAAGTCCCGCAATGGACGATCGGAACCGGACAGCCCCAGTAGCGCTGGCGTGAGATGCCCCAGTCGCGCAGGCGATACGTGACGGCCGGCTCGCCAAAACCCTGCGCGCGCGCGTACTCCGCCATGTCGCGCAGCGCGTCGGCCGACAACTTGCCGCTCCAATCGCCGCTGTTGACCAGTATGCCGTAGTCGGTGAACGCGTGCGGCATGGCGATGGATTGATCCGGGTGTTCCGGGTCGTGCTCGATGCGCTCCTGCTCGTGCGAGATGCGCTCGATGACGCGGCGAATGGGCAGCGAGTATTTCTGCGCGAACTCGAAATCGCGCTCGTCGTGTGCGGGCACAGACATGACCGCGCCCGTGCCGTACTCAGTCAGCACGTAGTTGCCGACCCAGACCGGAATCTGCTCGCCGCTAAACGGATTGATGGCGAGCAGCCCCGTGTTCACGCCTTCTTTCTCCACCTCGACGCCGGGCGGCTGCGCGGTGCGCGTCGCCTTCACGCGCGCCGCAAACTGCGCCACGTCCGTTTTCAAGGCCGAGTCCTGCATCAGTTGCGCCAACGCCGGATGTTCGGGCGCGACGACAATGGCGTTCACGCCGTAGATCGTGTCCACGCGCGTGGTAAAGACGCGCACGTGCGCGTCCGTGTCCTTGATCGGAAAATCAATGAACGCGCCTTCGCTCCGGCCGATCCAGTTGCGCTGCATCGTCAGCACGCGCTCGGGCCAGCCCGCCTCGATCTCGCGCATGTCCGCCAGCAGTTGCTCTGCATAATTGCTCGTGCGGATAAACCACTGTTCCAGATCGCGCTTCTCGACCACCGCGCCGCAGCGCCAGCACACGCCGCCCGACGACTGTTCGTTCGACAGCACCGTCTCTTCCTGCGGACACCAGTTGACCGGCGAGTTCTTGCGATAGATCAAGCCGTGCGCCAGCATCTTCAGGAAGAACCACTGATCCCACTTGTAATAGGCGGGCGTGTGCGCCGCGACCTCGCGCCGCCAGTCGTAGCTGATGCCCATGCGCTTCATCTGCCCGCGCATGTGTGCGATGTTCCCGTCCGTCCATTCGCCGGGCATCACGCCGCGTTTGATCGCGGCTTGCTCGGCCGGTTGCCCGAAGCTGTCCCAGCCAATCGGGTGCAGCACGTTGAAGCCTTGCAGCCGCTTGTACCACGACAGCGCATCGCCGATTGAGTAGTTGCGCACGTGCCCCATGTGCAGGAAGCCCGACGGGTACGGCAACATTTCCAGACAATAGAAACCCGGTTTGTCCGCCTGCGGCTCAACCTCGAACGCGCCCGTCTCGGCCCAATGGCGCTGCCACTTCTCTTCAATCTGCTCAGGAAAATATTTCTCGTCCATACTCAACACCTCTTCTCTGCCTCACGCATCTTCACCGACCGGCGCGCACGAACGCAAACAGCGGCGCACGCGCCGGTTCATCTTTCGTTGTTTGTTGTGGGTGGAATGTCGCCGCTCGCGGGGCGCGCGCAAACTTCAGGCGCGGCAACCGAGCGGCACCGTAAGGAGGAGTTTCGTAGGCTGGTAAAAGATACTTATCATCTGAATCTTCCCTACTCTTGCGCCGTCATCTTAACCTAACCAATATGCACGCTGTCAACCTTCTCGTCACCCTCTATGAGCATAACTTAGGGATGTTGCGCTCGTTGTTGCTGTAATGTCCTGTGGACTATCAGAAGTGAGAATGTGGTTGCGGTTAAGTATACTTAAGTATTCCAGCCTTGCTCGCTAATCACGACTCTAAGATTAGTCTCAAGGTACCTAAAAGCAGGTAGCGTGCGGAGTGGTGCAAAATCATTTATGTAACCTGAGACTTGAGATGCCCTTGATGAGAGCGTACTAACTTTCAGTCGTTTCAGGCGGCGACCGGTAAGGCCGCTAGCGGTACGAATCAAATTATACAACTCTGTTTTAGGGTCGGGTAAGTCTTCAATTCTCCGAAGCACCGGCAATCTAAGTGCCCCTCGCCCATGTGGATTTCCAGCCGCTCTTCTTATGGCCGGGGCATCGAATAATAGCCACGCTTCTTGCATTCGCACTGGTACTACGCAAACCACCGGAGATACCCCTGTTTCGCTTTGCGCTTCATCAACTGCGCGGTGAATTTCAGTAACTCGTGTTTCTAGTAGCTCCCGATCCGCATCCCGGTGAATAAATAGTAAGTCGCAAGGGTAAAGCTCGATGCTTCTAATAATCTTATTCTTTAACCCTTGAGGTTTCTCTCTTAGCCGCCAAACGTCTGCGAAATTCGATTGGATCGCACAATTTATTCCTATTTCTCTTAAAAGCCATGTGAGGATAGGAATCAATGCCTTGTCGGAACTACCTTCAGGTAAAAGTGTATACCGGAGATCAGGCATTGCCACTAGCCTTGTTGTGCTTGAAAGAAGGGGAGCAGAACTTGAAGATCGGGTCTATCCATTACCCTACGGCTTTTTTGGGAGGATTCAAATTTAACATCCTCATCGCTGTCTAAACCATTAGGGCTTATCGGATTAAGATACGCTAATAGCTTGCCTTTTGAGATAGGAGAGGGATTTCCAGATGCATTGGCTCTCCATGTTTTAGGAAGTGGGCTAAAGCTCGCATGCTTAAATCTTATCCCTGATTCCACAGATTCCTTTAGTTCAGCAACGAGTAAACTATCATCAGGAACTTGTGCAACCACTGAAGGAGAATGCGTGTTAATAACAACTTGTCGAAGCGGATTGTCAGGGCTTATAGGTTCATTAACATCGGTTGCGATATCTTGTAGGAGACTCAGCATCGCTGGTATGCGATCTGGATGAATTCCATTTTCCGGTTCTTCTAAGCAAATCAACCCTTGTGCTTCTGGATCAAAATCGATTACAGCAAGTGCTAGAAAGCGCAAAGTCCCATCTGAGAGTGCTCTGGCTGGGTGTGAAGTACCGTCACGACCTGTCACCAGAAGAGTTAATGATTGCCGACGTTCATCTCGCTCTATCTTAATCTCATATACATCTTCTATAAGATCGGACAAGCGGCTAGCGACTTGGCCATAAATTTTTGATGCCTCTTCAACACTGTCCGGGCCATTTTCTTTACTCTTACTGTTGATAGAAGCTAAGTGATATAGCGTGGCAGCTAGATGCGCTCCATCAGTTCCGAGTGTTGTGGGAGAGGTGAAGTCATCAGGTTTGCGAAGGGAAGAAGGCTCAAGTTGAAGTAGTCTCCATGAACGCATTTCGTTTCTTGCAAGTAAAGCAGTCGGACTCTCCGCCGCATTAGTTGCGGATAGAACTGTTCTGGGTAAGTTAGCAGCTAGACGTGAAGAAGGTCTGCCACCGCTTCTGTTACGCCTTCCTGCTTTACTACTGTGTGTTGAATGTCGAGCGCCGCCAGCATCATGATGCAATTTTATGACACGACTTTTCCCGCCCCCCTCAGTTGAGATGAAATAAGGTCTATGTTTCGCGCCGACTACGGCGGAATTACGCCAGCTAGGTTCATGTTTGAAAAGCAACTGTTTAGGAGCATCGCCTTTCTTAATATAAGTTAATTCCTCTTTGACAAGTTCTAACTTACCTAGTGATTGGAAGGTATCATCTACCCGGTAAGCAAGAATAATTGTGTACCGAAGAAAAGTAGTAGAAGCTATGGCTCTCTGGCCTAAATCATCAACTCCTTCATTTGGCACGATCATCTCGGCCTCAAATGACATCTCGTTGTCATACTCACCGCCTACCCGGTGAAATATGCTTCTCACATCAGACGCTCGCCCACCTTCGTCACGAACTGATAGCGCAGCGTCCATTAAGGGCTTATCAGCGAGAGTGCTCAAGAAACGGATTGCATCAAAAAGATTTGATTTACCTACCGCATTTGCGCCAGCCACACAAGTAAACGCGCCGAACCGCATATCAACGTTAACCAAATTTTTGAAACCTGAGACCCTTAAGCGTGTGAGCATAATGCTTCTCCCTACAATCGCAATCACAGTTTGTCAAGTGTGGGATAATCATTCTCACATAGTTTCAACGAAATTGCGTAGCACTCCAAGATTGCGCGCGTCGTCCGCCTGTTCGTCCTGCGGCGTCTCAAGGACGAAAGCGGCGTGCGCGAGTTGCGGATGTCGGGCGACGCGGCGTAGTGCCTCCGCGCCGATGTGACCGAGACCGATGTGCCAGTGGCGATCAACGCGCGAGTTATAGTCGGCCTTCGAGTCGTTGAAATGCACGGCGCGCACGTTGGCCGTGCCGACGTTGCGCTCGATGGTTTCGATGGTGGCATTGAAGCCGTCTTCTACGCGCAGGTCGTAGCCGGCGGTGAAGGCGTGGGCGGTATCGAGGCAGACGCCCAGATTGAGCGCGGGACAGGCCGCGATGATGTCGCGCAGGTGCTCGAAGCGATGACCGATGCACGCGCCTTGCCCGGCCGTGTTCTCCAAGAGGATGCGAAAGTGCGCGAGGTCTAAGTCGGCGCAGGCGGCGCGCAGGCTCTCCGCGCAGGTGCGGATGCCGTCCACTTCGCACGCACCCTTCGCACTGCCGGGATGCACCACCAGATAGTCCGCGCCGAGCGCAATGCCCCGTTCCACTTCTTCGCGGAAGGAGGTGATGGACTTGGCGCGTATGGTCGAATCAGCAGCCGCGAGGTTGATGAGATAGTTTGCGTGGATGACGACGGGCGTCAACTCCGTCTCCTCCCGCACACGTTTGAACGTCTCGATCTCTTCGGCGCTAAGCGCCTTGGCCTGCCAGCCGCGCGGGTTGCGCGAGAACAGCTGCACGGTGTCGCAGTTGCGCGCGTGCGCTTTCAGCAAAGCGTGCTGCAAGCCGCCGGCAATCGGCGCGTGAAAGCCGATGCGCGGGCGCGGCGGTTGCATGTCGGTTGTTAGGGCCTGCCCTGTTGCTTGTTTCAACGTGCGCCGCCTTGTTCCACTTCCGCCAGCACGCGCAGCATGTTGCCGCCGAGAATCTTATGAATATCCTGTTCGCCGTAACCGCGCCGCAGCAGTTCTTTCGTGAGATTCGGTAAATCCGCGACTGAAGCCAGATCGGCGGGCAGGGCTTGCGTGCCGTCGAAGTCCGAGCCGATGCCGACGTGGTCTATGCCGACGAGGCGAACGATGTAGTCAATGTGGTCGGCGACGCGCGTCACGGAGACGGGCGGCAGGCGTTTCAGGTACTCGCGTTCGCGCACGCGGTCTCGTACGAGTTTGCGTTGCGCCGGTGTGCCCTGCGCGTGCTGCGATGCCTGTTCGACGTGTGCGGCGATCTCTGCATCCACGCGGCGCTGTGCGTCTTGCCAGCCGGGTTCGATGAACGCCGGGTAGAAGACGACGCAGCAGACACCGCCCGTGCGTGCGAGCGCGCGCAGTTGGTCGTCGGTCAGGTTGCGCGGGACGTTGACGAGCGCGCGCACGCCGGAGTGTGTGGCGACGACCGGCTTGGTTGAAGTTTCGACGATGTCCCAGAAAGTTTTGTCGGAGACGTGTGAGACATCTACGATCATGCCGAGCCGGTTCATCTCGCGCACGACGGCGCGGCCGAAATCATTCAACCCGCGCCCCGCGCCCACCGCATCGCCGCTCGACCCGGCCCAACTCGTCGAGACAGACCATGCGGGCGACATGTAGCGCACGCCAAGGTTGTAATACTTCTCTACGTTCTCCAACCGCTCGTCAATCGCATAGCCACCTTCCAGCCCCATGAGCGCGGCCAGTTTGCCGGCCGAGACGAGGCGGCGCACGTCTGCGGCGGTTGTTGCGAGGCCCCACACTTCCGGGTGTTCGGTGGCGAGCGCACGCACGGCCGCGATCTGCCGGTCGGCGCGCGCAATCGCAGCCGCGCCGCCCGTGCCGAAGAACTGCGGTTCAACCCAGATGGAGAAGAACTGCGCGTCCAGCCCGCCCGCGCGGGCGCGCACGGCGTCGAAGTGGCCGTCGGGCAGACGAGTATTGATGTCCGCGCCCTCGTCAATCATGCGCTGCACGGTGTCGGCGTGCATATCCACGACGATGGCGCGTTGGTGCATGCTCAAGGGATCGTGCGCGTCTGTCGCCTCGGTCGCGGCCGGCGCGGGCGGCGTGGTCGCCGTTGTCTGTTCGTTCTGTTCAGGCATGGGCGCGCCTCCGCACGAGAGCAAATTGACGAGCGCGGCAGTTAAGCAGAGCCGACCAAAGCACGTTTGAGCGCGGCGCATCATCAGGCATCATGTTGCTTGCACGTTTGGTTGATTAGGGAGAACGTGAGTGATGGTACGGCGCACGCGCGTCCGCAGGCAAGCGGCAACGTGTATGCCAAAGAAACGCGCGGTTCGTTGCCTGTGCGCGGCGGGGCGGCGCAAAAGTTATTGACGCGGCTTTGCCCGCAAGTTAGTATGGATTCGTCGTCTCCGGGCTTTAATCTTTCCGGCGGCGACCCCTCCTGAAAGTCCGCGAGCGAAGCCAGACAAACGCGTTTCCCGTTCAATCGCATCAGCCAGTTAGCCACTTGCGCGCCCGTGCCGACCGGCGTGCCTTGCGCTAACCGGTGTCATGCCTGATCCGGCGTCCCTGTTCCATTTATGCCCATTAAAATTGACGATCTTTTGCGCACCGCCACGGCTCAGAGTGCGTCCGATCTGCACGTTAAGGCTGGCTCGTTCCCCGTCATGCGCGTGGACGGCGAACTGCGCCCCATTCTCGACGCGCCGCGTCTGACGCAGGAAGACACGCTCGACATGGCCTTTTCGATGATGTCGAACCGGCAGAAGCAACGCTTCAAGGAATACAACGAGGTGGACATCGGCTACGGCGTGCAGGGCGTCGGGCGCTTCCGCGCCAACGTCTTCCAGCAGCGCGGCAGCGTGAGCATAGTGCTGCGCGTCATCCCCGACCGCGTCCAGACCATCTCCGATCTCGGTCTGCCGCCACTGACCGAGCGCATCGCGGACGAGCAGCGCGGACTCATCCTCGTGACCGGCGCGACCGGCTCCGGTAAATCCTCGACGCTCGCCGCCATGATCGACCACATCAACGCCACGCGCGGCGGGCACATCATCACCATCGAAGACCCGATTGAATTTCTGCACCGCGACCGCAAGAGCTTCATCACGCAGCGCGAGGTGGACGTGGACACGCGCTCGTTCGCGGAGGCGCTGCGCGGCGCGCTGCGACAAGACCCGGACGTGATCCTCGTCGGTGAAATGCGCGACCACGAGACGATTGAGACGGCGCTGACTGCCGCCGAGACCGGCCATCTCGTCCTCTCCACCCTGCACACGCTCGACGCGACCGAGACGATTGTACGCATCGTCTCCTCTTTCCCGCCGCACCAGCAGAAGAGTGTGCGCTTGCAGTTGGCGGGCATCCTGCGCGCGGTCATCTCAATGCGCCTCGTGCGCTCGCGCAACGGCAAGGGGCGCGTGCCCGCCGCCGAGATGATGATGTCAACGGCGCTCATCCGCGAGTACATCGCGCACGAGGAGAAGACGCCGCTCATCCGCGATGCCATCGCCGCCGGCCGCTCGCAGTACGGCATGCAGACCTTCGACCAGTCGCTCTTTAACCTGCACCAGTCCGGTCTTATCACGATGGAAGAGGCTTTGCGCGGCGCGTCGAACCCGGACGAGTTCCGCATGCGCGTGGCTGGCATCTCCTCCACCGTCGATCACGCAAATGACGACATCGTCAGCATGAGCAATAAGTGAGTTCCTCAGGCCGGGCACGGTCAGCCGTGTGCCGCTGCTGACACCTTTCGAGCTTGCTGCGAGATAAACAGCCGTGGCCGCCCCTTGCGAGGGGCGGCCACGGCTGTTTAAGCGTTCAGCGCAAGCGACGGCGTCAGCGTCGCAGGAGTTCGGCGTCGCCGTGCGCCTGAAGGACGTTTCTGACGAGGCTGGGCGAGTGCGGGAAAGCTTTGAACAGTTGGAAGTCGAGGTCTTTATTGCCGGCGTACTTGCCGTGACAGTTGATGCAGCCGTGTGGCGGCGTCGTATCAACCGGCTCTTGCAGGTAAGTCTCAAGCGTCGAGTTGGCCAGAAACTTCGGCTGCGAGGGCACGCCGACGGGTGTGGCCGTGCCCGACCATTGATCGTTGACGAGCATGTAGTTCTGCCAGACGTTATCCTTGCGGAGCGTCGTGAGCGCCATCTGATAGAGCATGTTCTGGCTGTTGGCGACCGAGTCCACGGGCACAAGCCGCACCACCTGCGTCGGCATGTTCGGGTTGCTCGCGGGCGGCGGCGCGTTGATCGGGCAGCTAGGGCATTTCGGGTTGTAGAAGTTGTACTGGATGCCGGATTTCGCGCCCGTCTGATCGGGCGCGTTGTTGACGTGCTCAAACGTCGCCCACGACCATTGCGGTAGTTGCGCCGTCTTCATGACGACGTGCAAGCCGACCAGACCGACCGTGCGCGCGGAACACCGGCCCGTCGTTGAGTCGTAAACCAACGCCACCGTCGTATAGAACTTGGACAGGTCATCCGGCTGGCGGCTACCGGGCCCGCCCATGATCTTCCACGCCGCCTTGACCTTGATCGCCGGCACGGTGTCTGTGGTGTTCGACGAGGCGGGGAACGAGATCACTTTGCCCTTCTGGTTGTTGCTGTTGTAGAAGCCGTTGTTGACAACATAGTTGTAGTAGGCGCGATTGACCTTGACCTCGTACCAGACCTTCTCGCCGTTCTGATCAATCAGCGGGTACATCGTGAACGCCTGCTTGAAGTCTTGCAGCACGTCGGAGACTTTCGCCGTCTGCGTCATGGTGCGCTGCGCCGCGCCCCGGTTCTCTGCGGCCAACCGGAGACAAGCGGGTGGGATGATCTCCGGCGCGTCGAACGAGGTGGGGCGGACGGGCGGGTTGAGAAAGATGTCCGCCGTGTCTTTGTAGGTCTCCCAGACGGTCGGGCCCGTCGGCATGGTTGTGCCGCTGCCGCCTTCGCCGCCGCTGGTCTTGAAGCCGCCGATCACGTTCTGTTCGTCGGGCACGCCGCGCTGTTTGAGTTGCGCCGGCACGGGCCAGTTCAGCGCGACGAACGAGTCCCACGCGAGAATGTCAACGAACGGCTGAAAACCGATTGCGCCAACATCGTGCGTGACGATATCGTTCGGCACGTTGGGACTGAAGACGTAAAAAGGCGGCGTGTACTGCCGCCCCGTCGCTGCGCCGCCCCCTGTACGCTGCCCCTCGACGCGCGTGCCGCTCGCCGCCCACATCAGACCGACGCAGAGCGTCAGGCCTAACACCAAGCCGATCCTTTTCAGCAACATTCGATCCTCCTTTAGGTTGTTTCTGCCGCGTCAGTAGAGTCAACTCTGTGCCAACAGAGCGCTCTCGTGTGACAACCTCTGAGCGCCACCCATACTCGTGTTTGCGGCCGAGGGTTCTGGTTGTGTGTGTAAGCTTGAGATAAATGGGGCTTAGAGATCGGCGCAATGCCCAACCGCCGACAGTCAACTGTCCGTGTTTGAGCGTGGCTGCAAGGTAATGCCGCGCCGGCGAGAAAACGTAATAGGAATACGCGGCGACGATAGACCAGCCGCCCCTTGCGAGTCAATTGAAATCATCGTCGCCAAAGAGGCGACGCGCGCAAGGATGGAGGGCGGTCGTGCGGGCGGGTTGTGGCCGTGACTAGGAGTTGGGGGTTACTTGCCGGGCCAGCGTCCAGTTGCCGTTGCGGTGGTCGTTCGGATTGTCCAACGGGTCGGGCGTCGAGTACCAATTGCCCTGCCCGTCCGTATAGACGTAGGTGTTGTTGCCGTCGTGCTCGTAGTGGTAATTGCCGCTGGCGCTGTTCGGATCGATATAGGCGGTGCGGCCGATGAGCGCATCGTTGAACGCGTCCTGCGCGGTGTAGTTGTACGCTGCCCGCTCGTGGTTGAGTTGGCGTTGCCGCGCGATGCTGGCGTCAACCTGATCATTGCGCTGCTGGATGAGTTGGTCGTTGTAGGCGATGATGCGGCGGCCGAACTCTTTCTCAGCGTCCAGCTTGCGCTTTATGCCGCCAATGTAGGCGTCGAAGCCGGCCTGTAGCTGTTGGGTGATCTGCTGGCAGCGCGCGCGCCATTGCGGGTTCGGTTGCAGCGAACCGGCGATCTGCCAGAACGTCTCGCGCAGGTCGTCGAGCCGCCCGCGCTCGGCGCGGAAGCAGATGAGCCGGCCGAAGCCCCAGTTGAGCGCGCCGCTTTGCGTCGGCACCCACTCGTACACGCCGTAGAACTCCTCCTCGATTGCGCGCCCTTGCTCCACGTATTCGACGTACGCCATCAGACTCTCGCCCTGTTGCGGCGGCGGGTCGTTGAAGACTTGCCAGAGGTTCGCCACCGGCTGCACGCCGACGACGCGCAGGTTCGCCCGGTCGCCGCGAAAATACGGGATCACTAAGGTCGCCAGCGCGTCCGGCGCGGGGCGCGGCGGCATCCGCACCAATCCGTGTGCGTTCTGCCCGATGGGCACCTGCCCGTAATCGCCCGCCAGCCAGTAGAACGCCTGCGTGGGCAGAAACTCGAACGCCTCCATGCCGTTCGGGTTGAAGGTGGCGGCGTGAACCAAGACGGGCAGATTAGTATGCTGCGTATTCCACATGACCTGACTGCCCGCGCGCCACCCGCACGGGTGCATAAAGGTGGACACGACCAGCCCGCCCTGCTGCTCGTCCATAACCTGATAACGCGTCATGCGCGGCTGCGTGTCGTGCGGCTGATACTGTTCGGGCGAATTAAAGCTCATAGCCGTCTCCTTAACGGATAAGGCGAAAACAGATGTTGAAAAAGGACAACGCCGGCAATTTTTTTCAGCCGGCGCTTAAATGACAAGCGCCCGGCGGCTAACCGATGTGCGCGCGCCGGACGACGCGCACACCTGCGCGCCAGTCTTCATTAAGATCGAAACGATACATTTCGATCTCCGGTGTGATGGTCTGCGCGATCAGTTGGAACGCTTGATGAAAGTGGAGCAGCGGCGCAACGAGATAGACGAGCGGCGGCGCGGCGGAGATTTCCGCGTCACCGAACAGGCGGGCCTGTTTAATGTAGCCGGCGCGTTGGTAGGCGTGGATGCGACGCCAGTAGTCTGCGGCTTGCAGGGGCAGCGCGGCGTCTGCCGCGACTTTTAATTCGATGACGACGAGCCGGCCGTCGCGCCGGAGCGCAAGCAGATCGACGGCGCGCGGGGCGCGTGTGCCGTGTGCGCCAGCGGGGCGAAACTGCGCGTGCAGCGGCGCGAGGATGAGACCGGGGTCGAGGCGCGTGATGTCGCGGCGCAGGAGCGATTCGAGCCACGCTTCGGGCGCGGCACGGTAGAAGACATGTCGCCGGTCTGCGGGCTGCGCCGTGCGATGCGCGGCCAACTCTTCAAGCAGCCGGGCGAGTTCCGGCCAGTTGTCTGCGCCGAGCAAACGCCGCGCGCCCGTGCCGAACCAGACATGCTCCGTGGCCAGCATGCGCCGCACGCGCGCGAAGGCGAGACCGTGATAGCGCAGCGTCTCACCGTAGCCGGCGCGCACCACGTCAATCGCGTCGGGCGCAAGCGCGATGATGCGCGCGGCGGTGGCGCTCACGCCATCGGGCCGCGACTTGCGCGCGCGCGGCGTGGCGGCGGCAGAGACACAGTTCAAGTCCGGCACTTCGACCGGCAGCAGAGCTTGCCACGCTTCGTCGTGTTCAAACAGAGCGATGTCGCGGCGTAGTTCGGCGCGCAGCAGGGCCAGCCTCTGCTGCGTCGCGGCAGACAGTTCACGCGGCACGACGAGCAGCAGTCGCCGCAAAGCGGCAAGGCGCGGCTGCCGGTTCAGCCGTAGCCACCAGAGGAGCGTCGCCGCGAGCAGCGCGTCCGCCGTCTGCGTGCCGAGCGTGACGACGGGGCCGGTGACGGCCAACAACTCGCGCCCTGCGCGCACGATGATGCGTGCGTAGCGACCCGGCTCTGAACGGCGCGCGCCTGCGCTCAGACGCACGCGCTCGATCTGCGCGTCCTTTAAGTTCGCACAAACGAGTTGCGCTAACTGCATGCACAGATGCACGCGCGCGGCACGCACGGCTTCGATACCGGCGCGCACGGAGGCACGCGGCACGAGTTCGAGCGTCGCGCGCTCTGCGCCCATGCGCCGCGTCGCGTCGAGCCGCAACCGCTCGTCCTGCCAGCCCCACGCGCACAGCCGCCAAGTGCGCAAGCCGCGCTCTGTCCAGTAAGCGAAATGTACGCGCCCGTGCGCCGCGCTCAACTCCCACTCGCCTTTGCGTAAAGGCACGGAGAGACCGCCCGGCTGCTCGGCGCAGAACCATTCGCCGCGTGCATTGAGCAGGGCGGCGAGCGAGCGCCAGTAGTCTGCGCTGTCGTTTGCGTTCGTGAGGCGCTTCATTGATCGGGCCGGCGCGCGCAAATGAAAGACGCGAAGGCGCGTCTGCTGCGGATGGCGGCGCGGAAATTTGCGCGGGTGAGATTAAATCATGCCCGCGTGTAATGGAAGAGAATTCAGGCCGAACAAGACGCAAGCGCGGCCCGTGCGCGCAGGCAGCAAGTGGCTTCAAAGTCGAATTGGCCCGGCTCTATTTGCAAACTCCCGCATGCGGCGACCTGATGCCGGCCCCGCGCCGCGCCTGTGCTAAGATCGGTCGCAGGATTAACTGCTATGACAACGAAGGACGTTTATCTGGTCGGCGGCGTGCGGACGCCGATTGGTCGCTTTGGCGGCGCGCTCGCGGGCACTACACCCGCCGAGTTGGGCGCGACTGCGGCCCGCGCGTGTCTCGCACGCGCGGGGCTGAAAGTGGGCGACGTGCAGGAGGTCATCTGGGGCTGCGCGCGTCAGGCGGGCGCGGGGCCGAACGTGGCACGGCAGATCGGTTATCGCGCAGGCTTGCCGGAGACCGTCCCGGCTTACACGATCAATCAGGCGTGCGGTTCGGGCTTGCAGGCGATCATTCTGGCGGCGCAGCAGATCATGTTGGGGCGGGCGCAGGCGGTTATCGCGGGCGGCGTGGAGAGCATGTCGCGCGTGCCTTATCTGGCTGAAGGTGCGCGTTGGGGCATGCGTATGGGCCACGTCGAACTCGTGGACGGCATGCACCGCGACGGCTTCCTCGATCCGCTCTCAGGTCTGTTGATGGGCGCAACGGCCGAGAATCTGGTTGACCGCTACGAAATCTCGCGCACTGAGCAGGACGAATATGCGCTCCGCTCGCAGCAGCGCGCGGCCCGCGCGATTGACTCCGGCCGCTTTGACGCGGAACTCGCGCCCGTCGAGATCAAAGGGCGCAAGGGCGAGCCGCTTCAGTTTACGCGCGATGAGCACCCGCGCGCCGACACGACGCTTGAGTCTTTGCGGAAACTGTCGCCCGTCTTTCGGGCCGATGGCACGGTCACGGCCGGGAACTCTTCCGGCATCACGGACGGCGCGGCGGCGGTCGCCGTTGTGAGCGCCGAGGCTTTGCGCGCGACAGGTGGCGAGCCGCAGGCGCGCATCGTGGATTATGAGGTCAGCGGTGTCGCGCCGGAGATTATGGGCATCGGGCCTGTGCCGGCGCTGCGCGCGCTACTCGCCAGACAAAATTTGACGCTCGCGGACGTTGATCTAATCGAGTTGAACGAAGCCTTCGCGGCGCAGGTGCTCGCGTGCGACCGCGAGTTGCAGTTTGACGGCGAGCGGTTAAACGTCAACGGCGGGGCGATTGCGCTCGGTCATCCAATCGGCTGCACGGGCGTCCGCATCACCGTGACGCTGCTCCACGAGTTGCAACGGCGCGGCGCGCGGCTCGGGCTGGCCACGCTCTGCGTGAGCGGCGGCATGGGGCTGGCGCTGCTAGTCGAACGCGTGTGATTAAATAACGGCGCGCGGCTTGTAACACTAAAGCGCGCGCGTACGTCTTATCTGGCGCAGTCGTGCGCTTGTGCGCGGCGTTTGAAGCCAACGGCGCTGGCGCACGGCGCATCCGACTACAAACCAAACTCCCCCATTTCTGACTAACGCGTGTGACGGCTGAAAGGGTCGTCAATTCATTAACGGGCGAAAGGGCTATGATGAAGAGAATTATTTATGTTTTAGCGTTGACGGCGGTCTTTGTGTGGCCGGTCGGCGCGCAGACCACGCGCGCGTCGGCGGCGAGGACGACACAGACCGGGTCGAACGTCTTGACGGCGCTGCCGGCGTCGGATGCGGTGCTGTCGGTGGATGTGCAGCGGCTCTACAGGGATGCGCTGCCGCGCGTCTACGCGAGCGACGCGGCGAAGTTGGCCGAGATCAATGCGGACATCGAACAGTTCAAGACGCGCACGGGGCTTGACCCGCGCTCGTTCGAGCGACTGGCGGTCGGTGTACATTTCAACGAGTTGGCGGGCGGCGGCGTGAAGCTTGAGCCGGTGGCGATTGCGCGCGGCAGTTTCAACGCGGCGGCGCTCGTGGCCGCCGGGCGCATCGCCGCGCAGGGCAAGTACACGGAACAGAAATATCAGGGCAAGACCATCTATCTCTTCACGCTGGATAATCAGGTGAAGTTCCTCAACCTGCGCTGGGCAGAGTTGGCGGTCGTCGTGCTCGACGGAAACACGTTGGCGTTCGGTCAGCCTGAGCGCGTGCGCGCGGCGGTGGACGCAAACGGCGGGCGCGCGGCGCGCGTCGCTAACGACGTGGTGGCGCTGGCGACGCGCGACCCGAACGCGATCATAGGCATGGGCGGCAACGTGCCGGCGGCGCTCACGCGCCAACTCGATTTCCTCAGTCCTGAGATCAGCCGCAGCGTCGCCTCGATCCGGCAGTTCTACGGCACGGTCGGGACGAGCACAAGCGGTTTCGAGATGCTGACGGTCTTGCGCACGGGCAGCGCCGCCGACGCGCGGAATCTGAGCGAGACGGTGGACGGTTTGAAGATGCTTGCGCCGCTCGGCATCGCGCGCATGCGCGGCGACAAGGCCAAGCTCGTGCAACAACTCGTGGACACCACGAAGGTCACGACGCAGGGCAGCGATGTGCTGATCCGGCTCGACCTCGCCGACGCAAACGTGGCGACGCTCGTGCGCGTCTTCTAAAGCAGGCGGGCGCAAAACTACAGGCGGCCAAACCGGCCGCCAGACAGACAAAGGGCGCAGCAGGTTTCATTCCCTGCTGCGCCCTTTCCCTGTTGAGCGGTCTCGCTTTGTCTATTTGCCGGTCGGCAGGCCCGGAAAGTTGCGCGGGGCGGGCGCGGCTTCGGGTTCTTCTTCTTCGATGCGCGCCAGCACGTCGTCATAAACCTTGATCTTGCCTTCGCGCCGGTAGCGCGCCAGCAGGGCGCTGATGTAGTCCTCGTACACGTCGTTGCGCTTGGTCGTCAGCGCCGTCTCCATCAACTGATCGTGCTGTTTGTTGAACTCGGCGAGGTCGGCGTCGGCGCGTTTGTTCAACCCGGCGACGACCCAAGCTTCGCCGACCTTAACGGGCGTCTTCGTGATCTCGCCCTCCTTCAGCTTGAAGATGGCTTCGCCGAACGCGGGGCTGACGCCCGCCTCTTCGAGCGGTTGCGCCGTGTTGTACTTGTCGAGCGTCTTGGCCTCAAGCCCATACTTCTCGGCCGCCGCTTTGAGATCGCCGGGGCTGTTGGCCGCGCCGGCAATCTCGCGCGCCGTCTGTTCAAGCTGCGACTTTGCCTTCTCGTCCTTGACGCGGGCCATGACCGAGTCTTTGACCTCGGCAAAGTCCGGGATGCGCGGGTCGCGCTTTTCGACGAGCAGGGGAATGGCGAAGCCGTTCTTGATGGGCGTGCGCTCGCCCACGTCGCCGGGATTATTGAGCGGCTTGATGGCCTCTTCAAACTGCGAACTGCTGCCGATGTCGGGCACGTTGTCGCCCGGTTTGATGAGCGGCGTCTCTTTGACCATCTCGGCCGGCGTCATGTTGGCCTCTTTAGCCAACTCCTGCGCCACCTGCTGCACGTCCTTCGTCTCTTTCAGGCGCGCGGCGGCGCGGGCCGCCACGTCGGCCGCCGTCTTATAGGCGCGCCGGTTACGCAGCGAAACGAGCAACTCCTGCCGGGCGTCCTCGAAAGACTTGGGCACGGCTGGGCCGCGGCGGAAGATGTAGTAAGCCTTGGCCGACTTGTCAAAGAGCGGGTCGGTGATCTCGCCCTCTTTCATATCGAGCACGCGCTGGCTCAGTTCGTTCGGCTTATTCGGATTGCGCTTGACGGGTGCGGGCAACCAGCCGCCGCTCTTGGCGGTCGCCGGGTCTTCGGACTTCCCGCGCGCCGTGTCGGCGAATTTTTTCTCGTCAATCGCGGCGGGCGGTACATTGCTGCCGCGTAGTTCCGTGACGACTTGTGTGGCTTTGGCGAGCACCGCCTGATCGAGTTCGGGCGTGGCCACTTTCAGCACGATCTGCTGCGCGCGCACGCCTGCCTGCTTCTTGTCTTCGGGCAGTTGATTGTATTCGGCGCGCAAATCCTCGTCCGGGATGGCCAGTTTCTCGCCGATCTTCGTCTGGTCAACGAACAGGTAGCGAATCTTGCGTTGCGCTTCGAGGTAGCGGAAGTCGGTCTTGTGCTCGTCGTAGTATTTTTGCAACTCTTCGTCCGACGGTTGGAGCCGCGCGGCCAGTTTGTCGGCCGTGACCGTGACGGTGGTGAGATCGAAGGTCGTGCCCTTGCGTAGAAAATCGTCCTTGATCTCCTGCTCGGAGACGTTGACGCCGGCCGTGACGAAGGCGCGCAGTTTCGTGGCCGTCAGTTGATCGCGGATCGACTGCTCGAACCGCTCGACGCTGCCGTAGCGCGTCGTCACGGCGTCGCGGTACTTATCGAACCCCTCGCCGCTGCCTGTCGCTGCGTCGGGCGATTGTCTGCGAATCTCCGCCGCCACCTCTGCGTCGGAGGCGACAAGACCGAGCCGGCGCGCTTCCTGCACGGTGATGCGGTCGCGCACCAGCCCGTCCACGAAATGGCGGTCGCCGCCAAGCTGCGCGGGATTGATGCCGTACTGCGCATAGGTCTCTTTGAGCCGCGAGAGATCGGCGACCGTGATCTCGTCGCCGTCAACTTTGGCGATGACCTCTGTGTTCGTCGCCGTGCCCGCCTGATTGCGCGGCGCGTAGAAGAGGACGAGACTCAAGCCCATCAGCGCGGCGAAAAACAGCAGCACCCATTTATGCGCCGACCGCATGCGGTTAAATTGTTTCAGCATGGCTTAAACTTTCTCCAGCAAAAAGCAGTTTTGAACATTATTTCGAGCGTGGCCGGCCCGCGACAGACGACAACAGCGCGCTACTCGCAAGCGGTGGATTGTAGCGGAGCGAGCCGGCGCGTCGCAACCACAGCGAGCGCTCAGCGCTCAGCGGTTAGAGGTTAGAGAAGGTTTCGAGTTTAGTCGGGGCCGCACGCCGGGTTAACTGCTCCGCACTGACCTCTGGCCTCTAACCTCTGACCTCTTTCTTTGCACCGTTCGCCGTGCGGGTGTTATATCTAGCGGCATGCATGAACCAATCTGGTTATGGGTGGGGTTTACGGCCTTTATCCTGCTCATGCTGGGGATCGATCTGGGGCTATTCAATCGCAAGGCGCACGTGATCACCTATCGGCAGGCGGTCGGGTGGAGTGCGGTCTGGATCACGCTGGCGCTTCTGTTCTCCGGTGTCGTCTACTGGCGGCACACGATCACCGAAGGCGAAGTCGGGGCGTTCAACGTCGTCATCACCTACCTGACCGGCTACGTCATCGAGCTATCGCTCTCGGTTGATAATCTGTTCGTCTTCCTGCTCATCTTCTCCTACTTCAAAGTCCCGGCGAAGTACCAGCACCGCGTGCTCTACTGGGGCATTCTCGGCGCGCTCGTGATGCGCGGCATCATGATCGCGGCGGGCGCGCTGCTGATTCAAAAATTCCACTTCATCATCTACTTCTTCGGCGCATTCCTCGTCTTCACCGGGCTCAAGATGTTCGGGCACACGGACGACGAGATAGACCCGGAGCGCAATCCCATCGTGCGCTTCGTTACGCGCTATGTGCCGATCACGCGCCACTACGAAGGCAGCCACTTCTTCACGCGCGTGGACGGCCGCCGCATGGGCACGCTCCTGCTGCTTGTGCTCATCACGGTCGAAGTCACCGATCTGGTCTTCGCCGTTGATTCGATCCCCGCCATCTTCGCCGTCACGACGAAAGCGTTCATCGTCTACACGTCGAACGTCTTCGCCATTCTGGGGCTGCGCACCTTCTACTTCCTGCTCGCGGGCGTGGTTGAAAAGTTCCACTACCTGAAGACGGGGCTGGCCATCGTCCTGACCTTCATCGGGCTGAAGATGCTCGCGGAGATCATCCACTTCAAACTCTCGCCCATCATCGCGCTCGGCGTGGTCGTCCTCGTGCTGCTCTGCTCGGTCGTGGCCTCGCTTATCTGGCCGCAACGGACGGAGACGGGCATCGAGGTGCAACTGCCCGAAGGCTTCGGCTCGCCCTTTGACGACGACGAGGGGCGGCTCGGCGCGGCCGAGCCGGTCTCCGAAACCGACCCACCGCCACCCGGCGGCCGGCAGGGCTGAGCGCATAGACCCGGCGGAAAAGTCAGCATTTCAGCCTGCAATCCGTCGCTTTTCAACTAATCCTTGAACCCGCGCGGCGCGCTGTGCTAACTTGCTTTCAGGGCGGTTCACAACCGCACTGTGCAGCCTAACCCGATGCCCTAGCCCTAAAGTTTGCCCCAATCCGTGCGCCGACTTTGGCCGAAGTCGCCGAAGCGCACCGAGTCCTGCTCACCACATAAATTCTCCGGTCTGAATCTGCTGCGACCTCGCGCGCCCCTGTTGAGGTGACGTATGGCCAGCCCCCGAATTATGACTACGAAAGCGAACCGTTTCGACGTTGAATGGTGGATCGTCTCAAAGCGCGTCATCTACCTCTTGAGCGCGCTTGTGCTTGTCGGCGTGCTGGCGGCCGGCGTCGGTCTCTATAGCTGGCTTTACGGCAACCCGTTCAAGCGCATCTCGGCCGAGGCGAGCGCGCCCGCCGGTGCGCGCTTTCTCTCCTTCGACGGCGACGTGCGCGTCGTGCGCGCGCAGACGCGCGAGTCGCTCTTAGCGCGCAGCGACACCCAACTCTATCCCGGCGACATCGTGCAGACGCAGGCCGACGGCCGCGCCCGCATCCAACTCGCCGACGGCTCGACGCTCCTCGTCCGCCCCAACAGCGTCGTCACCATCCGCGACAACACGAACATTGACGGCAGCAACCGCACGAACGTGCGCGTCGCCGTCGCGCGCGGACAGATCAACGTCCGCACCGAGCAACAGATCGAAGGCTCGAAGAACGTGGTCGAGACGCCTTTGACGAAGAACAACGTCGCCGCGCAGACGGGCGCTGTCTTCGGCGTGCGTGAAGACAACACGGAAGACATACGCGTCTCGGCCGGTTCGGTTGACACGACGACGCGCGGCGGCGAGCACACCGTCTTGCAGCCGGGCGAGTACGTCGCCTTCAATCAATCGGGCAACGTCAAGAGCCGCGAGCGCATGCTCGACGTACCGGGGCCCGTCCTGCCGCACGATCTGGAAAAGATTCCGGTCGGCGCAGGCGGCGCGGCGAGCGTGGGCTTGCGCTGGCAGCGCCCGGCGTCGGGCGTGCCCGCGCACTACCGCGTCGAAGTTGCCACGTCGCCCTTCTTCGTCGCCGCCGGCAAAGTGATCGAGCGCGATCAGTTGGACGCGACCGAGTTCAACGCGGGCGACCTGCGCCCCGGCGTCTACTTCTGGCGCGTGCGCGCGGTCGCCGCGTCGGGCCAGACAAGCGATTGGAGCGAGCCGCAGAAGTTCACCGTCACGGGCGGCGCGCAGCCGTCCGAGCGCGTCGCCGTCTCGAACGTCACGTTTGAATATCTCGCCGGGCAGATCTTCATCGCGCGCGGGCGCACGCAACCCGGCAACACCGTCCGCATCGCGGGGCGCGAGACGGTGGCCGCGCAGGACGGCACCTTCAAACTGCAATTCACCGTGCCGCCCGACACGCGCGAGGTCGCGCTCGAACTAGAAGACGCGCACGGTAACAAAGCGGCCACGCGCCAGAAACTCGTGACCGGCGGCGGTTAGCAAAGCGCGCCGCTTTGGCCGCCTCGCAGCTTGAATAGAAAAACGGCCGTTCGTCTATTCACAGCTTTTCATTCATCATCGGTCGGCAGACGTTACTTCATCGTTGCTATGCAAGTTGTTCTTATGACGGCGGCGCACGAAGCGCCATTGCCTGCGGTGCTGCTGGACGTGTTGCACGCGGCGGGCATGCGCGCGACGGTCGCCGCCGGTGCACGCGGCGTGGGCGAACCCGACGAGCGCGCCTTCTACGCGGTGGACGAGGGCGCGGCCGACTGGCCCCTGTTCGTGCTGCTGGAAGTGGCCGACGGCGCGGACGCGGGCGAGGTGCGCGCGGGCGTCGCACGCGCGGCGCTTGCGTGGCCGGAGGCGCTCCTCGTCGCCTGTCGCCGCCCGACCGAGTCGCAGCCGAACGCGCACAGGCTCGACGCGGCGCTCCTGCAACGGCTCGGCTTTCAAGCGGTCGCGGACGATGCGGCGCAAGTGCCCGCGCTGTTGCGCGAGTTGGCGGACAGCGGCGCGGTCGCAACCGACCCGGCCGCGCACGGCCGCCAGATCGAGAGCGCGCCGGCCAGTCTGTTGCTGCCGGAGCGCATGGGCGTCGCGCAACTGCGCGCGGCCTTTGAAGCGGTGGCGGCGCTCCACTTCGTCACGGATCAGCAGAGCGCAGCGCAGACGGCGCTTGCGGGTCTTGCGCCGCTCGTCCCGGCCGACCGTTGGGCGCTCTACTTGACCGAAGAGGCGCGCGGGGCACAGGCGAACAGTTTTGAGCCGCTCGCAGTGCGCGGCCAGACAGAGAGCGAGCGCCAATTACCTGAAGAAGATTGGCGGCGCTCGCTCGCGGGCGGCGACGCGCTGCTGGCGCTATCGGGCGGCGAATCGCGGGCCGCGCGGGCCGCCATTGCGACCAACGAGCCGGTGCGAAAAACTGAAGGTGCGCGGCGCACGCTCGCCGTCCCGCTCACGTGCGGCGGGCGCGTGTTCGGCGTCGTGGAGGCCGTGCGCGAGGGCGCGCGGGCGCGTGCGTTCACGCCCCGCGAGGGGGCGCTCCTTGCAGCCTTGGCCGTGCCGGTGGCGGCGGCGCTCGCCAATTCCGAGCGCATCGCCGAAGCCGAACGGCTCTCGATCACGGACGATCTGACCAAACTCCACAACGCGCGTTTCCTGCGCCAGTATCTGACCGCCGAGATCAAACGCGCGCGCCGCTACGGTTCGGCCGTCGCCGCGCTCTTTCTCGATCTGGACGATTTCAAAGAGGTCAACGACCGGCACGGCCACCTCGTCGGCTCGCACGTGTTGATGGAAATGGCGACCGTGATCCTGACGGGCGTGCGCGACACGGACGTAGTCGCGCGCTACGGCGGCGACGAGTTCGTGGTCGTGCTGCCGGAGACGAACGTCGAGCAGGCTCTGTTCGTCGCCGAGCGCGTGCGCTCGACCATCGCGGAACACCCCTTCACGGGCGGGCGTAATCTGCACCTGCGTCTGACCGCCAGTTTCGGCGTTGCCTCCTTCCCCGCGCACGCACAGTCGCCGCAGCAACTCCTTGCCGATGCCGACGCCGCGATGTACGAAGCCAAAGCTGCGCGCAAGAATTGCGTCCGGCTGGCGGGCGACGGCGAATGATTTTGCGCCCTTTTGCCGAATCCAACCGTTTCTGCTTCAGACTTTAGAGTTTTCGTTGTATCTTGTTGTGTTCGCACCGCGTCGTGGCCGTCCGAGCCGGCCCGTCCTTGTTCGTCCCCGGAACAATTTGAGCGGCACGTGCGAGGCGGCCGAGGTGTGACCGGCCTAAATTTGCAACTTATGGACAGAAACCCGAATGGCCTTTAAATCACTCTTCAGCCTTTTTTCCAGCGATCTAGCGATTGATCTGGGCACGGCGAACACGCTTGTCTACGCTAAGGGGCGGGGCATTGTCGTCAGCGAGCCATCCATCGTCGCCATCAACAAGGTCACGAACCAGCCGGAAGCGGTCGGCAAGGAAGCGAAAGAGATGTTGGGGCGCACGCCCGGCAACATCGTCGCCATTCGTCCGATGAAGGACGGCGTGATCGCCAACTTTGAAGTGACCGAGAAGATGCTCCAACACTTCATCCGCAAGGCGCACAACGGCAAACAGTGGGTTAGCCCGCGCGTCGTCATCGGCATACCGAGCGAGATCACGCAGGTCGAGCGACGCGCGGTGGAAGATTCCGCCTATCGCGCGAAGGCGTCGGAAGTTTATCTGGTCGAAGAAGCGATGGCGGCGGCCATCGGCGCAGGATTGCCCATTACCGAGCCGCACGGCAATATGATCGTGGACATCGGCGGCGGCACAACCGACATCGCGGTTATCTCGCTTTCCGGCATCGTCTATTCACGCGCCGTGCGCGTCGCCGGCAACGAGATGGACGAGGCGATCACGCAGTTCATCAAGCGCAAGTACAACCTGCTCATCGGCGAGCGTACCGCCGAAGCGATCAAGATCGAACTCGGCTCGGCGTTCCCGCTCGATGAACCGCTCTCAATGGACGTGCGCGGGCGCAACTTGATCGAAGGCATCCCCAAAACCATCACCATCACGGACGACGAAGTGCGCGAGGCGCTCGCCGATTCGGTCTCAACCATCGTCAACGCCGTGCGCGTCGCCTTAGAGCGCACGCCGCCGGAACTCTCCGCCGACATCGTCGAGCGCGGCATCGTGCTCACGGGCGGCGGCGCGCTCTTAAAGAATCTCGATAAACGCATCTCGATTGAGACCGGCTTGCCCGTCTCGGTCGCCGAAGACCCGCTCTCGTCGGTCGTCCTCGGCGCGGGCAAGATGCTCTCTGACTTCAACCTCCTAAGGCGCGTCAAGTGGGACAACACACTGACGAGCACAACTTAATTTTTAAGTCATGCGTCTAGCGAGTCCAAAGCGTCTGGTGAGTCTAAAGGTGGTTTTGACTCGCAAGACGCTTTGGACTCGCTAGACGCTCTGGACTCGCTTTATGGTGATGCGGACGCAGCGTGAGATCAGGCAGCGCGCGCCGCTCTGGCTGACGGGGCTGCTGGTGCTCAATCTGGCGTTGATGGCCTTTAGCGCGCATCAGAGCGGCGACATCAGCCGGCCGCGCGTGTTGCAGGTCTGGGTGCAGGCGTTATTTGCGCCCGTGCAGAGCGCCATGACAGGTGCTGGCGGCGCGGGCGTCGGCTTCTTCCAGCACATCGCTGATCTACGCCACGCCGCCAGCGAGAACGAAGGTCTCAAGCGGCGCGTCGCCGACATGGAGACGGAGTTGCGCGACGCGCGCGCCGTACGCGACGAGAATGAACGATTGAAGCGGCTGCTCGCGTTCAAGGACGAAAGCGAGTACAAGCCCCTGCCGGCGCGCGTCATCGCGCGCGACCCGTCCGAGTGGTGGAACACTGTGCTCGTCAACCGGGGCAGCGCGTCAGGCGTCGGCTTGAATATGCCGGTCGTGACGCCGGACGGCGTGGTAGGACGCGTCATCGGCGTCAGCCCCTGGACGGCGCAGGTGTTGTTGTTGACGGACGAGCGCGCGGCGGCCGGCGCGGTGGTCGGGCAGTTGGGCGCGTCGAACGCGCTCGGCGCGGTGCGCGGCATGGGGCGCAACGGGCTGCTTGAGATGCGCTACGTGCCGGGGCTTGAGCCGGTCAAGGTGGGCGATTACGTGTTGACGACGGGGCAGGATGGCATCTACCCGCAGGGCCTCAACGTGGGCGAAGTGGTCGAGTTCAAGCAAGGGTCGGCGACGCAGCCGCACGACATCAAGGTTAAACCGAGTGCGCGCCTGAACGCGCTCGAAGAGGTCGCCGTCCTGCTCTATCACCCGCCGCCGCGCACCGCCCCCACAGAGACGCTGCCAAACATGGACAAGGGGAAAAAGCAGTGACGGGCGTCAGGTGACGAGTGACAGGTTAAGAACTTGTCTGCTGCTCGTCACTCGTCGCTCGTCACTTGTCACTGTCTTATGAAGCTGAAGATCGGCGTTTGTGTCGTGCTCGCCGTGCTGTTGCAGACGACGCTGCGACAGTATTGGCAGGGGCTGGTCTATGTGGACTTGCCGCTTATCATCATCACCTATTTCGCGTTGCGGCGCGACGTAGTGATGGCGCTCGTGGTCGGCTGCGCGACGGGGCTGGCGACGGACGCCTTCAGCGGCGGACTGCTCGGCGCGCACGGCTTCACCAAGACGCTGATCGCCTACCTGATCGCGGCGCTCGTCACGCGCGTGATGCTCGATAACCCGCTCGCGCGCATCCCCGTCATCGCGGGCGCGGCGGCGCTCGACGCCGTCGTCTATTTTCTACTCCACCAGATGCTCGGTCAGCCTTCGTTGCGCCCGTTCGCCGAGACGGTCGCCTACAAGCTGATCGCCACCACCATCGTCGGCACGTTCCTCTTCTACCTTCTGGACATCTTCTTTAGCGACCGGGCGCGCGTGCGCCGCCAGTTCGCATTCCGTCGCCGCGTCGCCCGGCGCAATCTGGCGCGCCGCTGACTGAGATAGTGCCGGGTGACAACGGCCTTGGCGGCGAGTTAAACTTTTCCCGGCACTGTTGCCGCTCATCGGGTCAAGCAAGCTGTTATGAAATTTGAAGACGAGTCACAGAACCTGCGCTTTCGGTTGCGCACGATTCAGGCGCTCGTGCTGGTGCTCCTGACCGTGCTCGGCGTGCGGCTCTACTACTTGCAGGTCGCGCGCGGCGCGTACTACGCCGAGCGGGCCGAGAATCAGCGCGTCCGCCTGTTGCCCATCCCCGCGCAGCGCGGCACAATCTTCGACCGCAACGGGCACGTGCTCGTTGATTCACGTCCCATCTACAACGTCATCCTCTCGCGCGAAGAGATGAAGGGGCAAGACCTGCGCACGCTGGTCGCGCCGCTCGCCGAGGGATTGGGCGTGGACGCGGACATTCTGCGCGAGCGTTTCGACGTGGTCAGGTCGCAGCCCGCGTTCGAATCGATCCCGGTCAAGCAGAACGCGACGGCGGGCGACATCATGTGGGTCGAAGCGCACGGCATGGAGTTCCCCGCCCTGCGCATCGAGCAACAACCGCAGCGGCGCTATCCGGAGAACGGCGTGCTCGCGCACGTGCTCGGCTACGTGGGCGAGGTCAGCCCGAAGCAGCTTGAATCGGCGAAGTACAAAGACAAGGGGTTGAAGCCCGGCGATACCATCGGGCAGGAGGGCTTGGAAGCGACCTACGACGATTACCTGCGCGGGCGCGACGGCTACAGCAAAGTGATTGTGGACTCGCGCGGGCACATACAGGAAGTGATCGAGCGGGTCGAGCCGCAACCCGGTCAGGACTTAGTCACGACGATTGATCTAGACCTACAGGAAGCGGCCGAGGAGCAGTTGCGCAACACGCCGACGGGGCGGGGCGTCGCGGTCGCGCTCGATCCGAACAACGGCGAAATCCTCGCCATGGCCTCTTACCCGACCTTCGACCCGAACCTCTTCTCGCAGCGCATCAACACAAAAGAGGGGCGCGCCGAATATGCCGCGCTCCTGAAAGACCCGAAGAAGCCGCTCTACAACCGCGCCATACGCGGGCGTTATCCGCCCGGCTCGACGTGGAAGATTCCGATGGCGGTGGCCGGCTTGCAGCAGGGCGCGATCACCATCCAGCACTCGAACCTCGTCTGCGGCGGCGGCATACAGATCGGCAACAAGTTTACGCGCTGCATGGGCAATCACGGCTCGCCGGAGTTGCGCTACGCCATCACCCATTCGTGCGACGGCTACTTCTACCGTCTGGGCCTCAAGATGGGCGTGCAGGGCATCATGCAGATGGTGGACGAGTTCGATCTGAACAAGCAGACGGGCATAGACCTGCCGCACGAGTTGGTTAGCTGGACGCCCTCGCCTGAGTTCAAACGGCGGTTCAACCCGCGCGACGCCGAATGGAAAGACATAGACACGGTCTATGCTTCGTTCGGTCAGGTCTACGACATCATGACGCCGATTGCCATGCTGCGCGCCATCGCCTCCATCGGCATCGGCGGGCAGATGTACGTGCCGCACCTGTTAAAAGAGGTCAAGGCCATTGGCGCAATCGGCGATCCCTCCCGTCCGGACTACCGGCCGGAGCGCCCCGCACGCAGTTTCACCCCGCTCGACCCGGCGCGCCCGAACCCGAAGATCATCCCGATCCCTGAAGAACAGCACCACATGGTCGTCGAAGGCATGTGGGGTGTGGTCAATAACGGGGGCACGGCCGCTGCGATCAAGATGGCGAACTTCGACATCGCGGGCAAGACCGGCACGGCGCAGGTCGTGGGCTTGGGCAAAGACGTGGGCGCAAACAAAGACCACTCGTGGTTCGTCTCCTACGCGCCCGCGTTCAAACCTGAGATCGCCATGATCGTGCTCGTCGAGAACGTCGGCTTCGGCGGCCGCTTCGCCGCCCCGGCCGCGCGCGGCGTCTACGACGTTTACTATCGCAAGACACGCGGCGGCGGCGACACGCCGGCCGAACAGATAGCGCAGAACAGAGGTCAGAAGTCAGAGGTCAGAGGTCAGTAGCAGCAAAAGTTGTTAACTAACCTCTGACCTCTAGCCTCTAACTTCTCCTTGTTATGGTTGCTTTACTTGAGAAACGCCGCTACCGCGATTTCGACTGGCTGCTGACGCTGCTGGCGACGGGCATTGTGCTCTTTGGCACGTGGCAGATTCACAACGCGCAGCCGACGGGCGACCTGCGCAACTTCTGGAAGAAGCAGTTGATCGGGCTGGCGATTTCGCTCGTCGCCCTCTTTGCCGTTGCCTTCACGGACTATCGCAAACTCGTCCACTTCGCGCCCGCCTTCTACGCCTTCGGCCTCATCCTGCTGGTCGTCGTGCTCATCCCCGGCATCGGTCTGAAACTGAACGGGCAGCGCTGCTGGATCAAGATGCCGGGCATCGGCCAGTTTCAGCCCTCCGAGTTCGTCAAGATTCCGACCGTGCTGATGCTCGCCTACTACTATGGGCGCGTGCGCCAACGTGCGCCGCTCGCGTGGAAGGAGATGCTGGTCGGCGTCGGCATACTGGCGCTGCCCGTCGGGCTGATCCTGTTAGAGCCGGACGCGGGCCAAGCCATCACCTATTTTCCGTTGCTCGCCGTCGTCCTGTTCCTCTCCTCGATCCGCATGTGGCTCGTGCTGGCGGCGCTCGCCTTGAGCATCGTGCTCGTGCCGGCGGCTTACATCGTCGGCGTCAAGACGGGCAAGATCAAGGACTATCAGCAACAGCGCATACAGGTCATCCTCGACCCGGAGAATGCCGACCGGCGCGGCTACGGTTATCACACCTGGCAATCAATCCTGACGGTCGGCAAGGGCCAGTTGACCGGCAACGGCGGGCGCACGCCCGAATACTCGCAGAGCGGACTTAAATTCCTGCCTGAGCCGCACAGCGATTTCATCTTCGCCGTCACGGCGGAGACGACCGGCTTCATCGGCTGCATTCTGTTGCTCGTCGCCTACGCGGTCTTGTTCTCGCGGCTCATCATGGGCGCGCGCCGTTCGCCTGACCGCGCCGGCATGCTCGTCATCATGGCGACGGTGGGCGGCATGGCCTTTCAGGTCTTCATCAACGTCGGCATGGCGGTGGGGCTGTTGCCGGTCATCGGCGTGCCGCTGCCGTTGATGAGCGCGGGGCTATCGGCCGTGCTGGCCACGTTTATCGCCATCGGCTTCGCCGTCAGCGTGCAACTGCGGCGATTTGTTAATTGATGGTTGTCGGTTATACTTCCAACCGCTTCGTCCTGTTTGACACTTGCGCTGGCAAGTCCAGCCTTGCGCCGATTGGCGGCGCTGGCGTTGCGCGCTCGGCGACCGTTGCGGCGCGCTTAGTAGGACGAGACAAAGTTTTTCGGGCGCACCGCTCGCCAGCGTTGGAGCGATTGCGCCGTGCGAGATGTTTGAGGCCGCAGGCAGTTGGAGACGGCTGCGCGCATTGTGCGCGCGCTGTTGACTGCCGGTTGCGCGGCGCATGGGGGCAAGGCAGCAAGACGCAGCGCGGCAAACGACGACGTTCAAGTTTTAGTCGTCCGTGCGCAGGCGCTTTCGCGCTGCACTAACTTTCCCGCGCGCACAATCGCAAGGCGGCTCGACGGAGTTTCATGTGAACAGTTCGTGTGTGCCGGGCGGCGAAGTCCAGACTTCGCGCCGGCCGGGCGTCCAGCCGGGCGGCTCTTACCAAGCGCCCCCGGCGCACATGCCACACAGAGCGGCCCAATTCGTTGCCAACGATCTGACCTGCTCTCCCGTCGCGCCTTACCGCTAGAGACCACCAGACATCTCGACCAACGCGCACGCACGCAAACGGCGGCGCGCGCGTCTCTGAAAGCAACCACCCTAGCGCCGCCCGCGCGGCCAGCAATAACAACTGGCCCGCCGCGCCCGCACTAGCGTGTTGCCCGCGTCAACAAGCCACAAAGAGTTCGCCCGCGCCGCCGAAAGCAGAAGCGCGCGGGTCTCACAGGAGAGAAGTTCCAACCAATGTCAAAAGAGTTAATCGTCAGCGTCAACGGACGCGAAAAGAAGATCGCCATCGTCGAGAATGGCAAGGTGACAGAGTTTTACATAGAGCGCGGCGAGGACGGGCAAGGCATCGTCGGCAACATCTACAAGGGGCGCGTCATGCGCGTGCTGCCCGGTATGCAATCCGCTTTCGTGGACATCGGGCTTGAGCGCGACGCCTTCCTCTACGTCTCGGACTTCTTCGACGAAGAGGAAGAGTTCGAGCGCATCGTTGTTGATAAATCGAAGACGGAAGGCGCAGAGGCCGCGCGCGCCCATGCCGCCGAGAAGATCGAGCGCGACCGCATCGAGCGCGAACGCCAGATCGAGTCGGCGCAGGAACGCGTCGAACCTGCGGGCGACGAAGCGGAAGCCGCTGCCGGGGACGAGGATGAAGAGCGCGCCGCACCGGCGGCTTTGGCGGAAACCGAACCCGGCGCGCTTGCGTCACAGCCTGAAGCGACTGAAGCAACTCAAGCGAGCGACGCGGCGGGCGCGGGCGAGGCGACGGAAGCTGCTGGTGGGCGACGCGGGCGGCGCAGACGTGGCAAGGGCGGGCGCACGGAAGAACCGACAGCCGCGCAGGCTGCGACAGAAGGCGGCGCTGCCATGGACGGGCGCGCACGGCCCCGCGCGGGTCACGTCGAGGCGGACACACCGTTTGCAGTCGGCGGCGACTCGTTCGAGCGCGTCGTTGATGAAGACGAGGCTGCGCGCAACGAGGGCGAGACCATCAAGGACGCGCGGCTGCAAGAGCGCTTCACCGATCAGGTGCGCGGCGTCGAGTTCGACATGGACGAACCGGCGCAAGGCATCGAGGTCGGCTCCGTGCTCGCGGCCAACAACCTGTCGGGCGGCGGATCGTTCGAGCGTGTCGCCGACGACGACTTCGACTACAACTCAGCTTCGCACGGCGTGCGGCGTGTGCAACCGGCCGTCGCCGCTTCGGTCGCATCGTTGGCCGAAGGCGTGCTCGATGAAGCGCCGGCCGCTGTGGGCGCACCGCAGGCGTTTGAGCGCGTGAGCGACGACGAGAAAGCGGTGGAAGCCGCGCCGGCGGCGAAGGGTAAAGCGACGCGTGCGCGCGCGGGCGCAAAGGCCCGCAAGGGTGCAGGCGCGGAGGCTGAACAGAGTGAAACTGCCGCGCCGGCCGCGGGCGCGGCGAAGCGCGCGCGCGCAACTGGCGGCGCAACGAAAGGTGCAGCGAAGGGCGCGGCGAAGAAGGGCGCGACGGCGGGAGCGAAGTCCGCGTCGAAGACGAGCAGCAAGGGGCGCGCGACTAAGCGCGGCAAGACGGCGACGGGCGAAGCAGGCGAGACCGGCGCTGAAGGCGCAGCCTTCGCAGATGCGAGCGTGAAGGCGACGCGGACGCGCGGCGAGTTTGCGCGGCGCGGTGGGCGTCGGCGCAACCGGCGGCCGAAGCCCGACGAGAACGGTGGCGCGGAGGAGCAGAGCAACGGGCACGCCGAACCGGCCGAGCCGGTCGTGGAAACGGCCGCAGCACCCGTGCAGGAAGAAGCCGCGCCGGAACGCAGCGAAGCGGCCGAGCGCCCCGCACGCAGCCCGCGCAGCGAGCGCACCGAGCGTAGTGAACGACCCGAACGCAGCGAACGCCCCCCCACACGCGGCGGGCGCGACCGACGCAGCGAGGGCGGGCGCGGCGTCGGCGGCCCACGCGCAAGCAGCGGCGGTCGGAGCGACGGCGGACGCGAGCCGGCGCGTGAAAGCAGTGACCGTGAGGGCGGCGGCCGTGAAAGTGGTGGACGCGAAGGTGGTGGCCGTGAAGGTGGTGGCGGTGGTCGGGCGGAGCGCGGGCGCGGCGGGCGTGATCGCGGGACGCCGATGATCACCGATCTCTTGCGCGAGGGGCAGGAGATTCTCGTCCAGATCGCTAAAGAGCCGATTGCAGCGAAGGGCGCGCGCATCACATCGCACATCGCCCTGCCCGGTCGCTTCCTCGTCTACATGCCGACCATCGAGCACGTCGGCGTCTCGCGCAAGATCGAGTCGGACAACGAGCGTATGCGTCTGCGCAAATTGATCAAGGACATACGCGAGACGGAAGAAGTGCCTTCGGGCGGCTTCATCGTCCGCACGGCGGGCGTCGGCATCAGCGAGCAGGACTTGCGCGACGATGCGCGCTATCTCGTCCGCACATGGAAGGACATCCGCCGCAACGCCGAGAAACAGAAAGCGCCCGCGCTGACGCACAAAGACCTAGACCTCGTGCAGCGCATTCTCCGCGATCAACTCTCGGACGACTTCACCGCGATCCGCGTTGACGGCGACGAGGAGTACCGCGAGATCGTCGAGTTCATCAACCGCATCCAGCCCAGATTAGTCAATCGCGTCAAACTCTACACGCGCGAAGAACCGATCCTTGAGGCTTATGGCGTGCAGGCCGAGATCGACAAGGCGATTAAGCCGCGCGTCTGGTTGAAATCGGGCGGCTACCTCGTCATCAATCAGACCGAGGCACTGGTGGCGATTGACGTGAACACGGGCAAGTTCGTCGGGCGCGGCGGCACACGCCTCGAAGACACCATCACGCGCACAAACCTCGAAGCCGTTGACGAGATCGCGCGGCAGATACGTTTGCGCGATCTGGGCGGCATCATCGTGCTCGATCTCATCGACATGGAGGAGCGGCGCAACCGCCAGCGCGTGATGACGGCGCTGCAAGACGCGCTGCGCACCGACAAGTCGCCGACGAAGGTGCTCTCGTTCAACGATTTCGGCCTCGTCATCATGACGCGCAAACGCGTCAAGCAATCGCTCGAACGCACGATCTGCGCGCCGTGTCCCTATTGTCAGGGCGCGGGGCTGGTCAAATCGCCGCAGACGATCTGCTACGAAATCCTCGAAGAAGCGCGCCGCCTCGCACGCGGCATGAACGGCGACGGCATCAAGCAGACGACCCTGCGCATCAACCCGGAGGTCGCGCGCGCCCTGCGCTCCACCGAGCGCGACGTGCTCAATGAGATCGAAGACTATCTCGGCGCAGTGGACATCACGAGCGACGAGCACGTGCATCAGGAGCAATTCGACTTCGCGTTCATCTAATGCTAACAAGAGGGGCGCGGCAGCGTGACGCGTTCCGCGCCCCTCTTTGCTATGTCGCGCGTCGAAGCAGTGCCGCCCAAGAGCAATTGAGATTGCCGCCGCCGCAGCACACAGGATAAACTTGGCGGTATGGATATTAAGGAAATTGAATCCGCTATTGCGCAACTGCCGCCTGCGGAAGTGGCCGAACTAGCCGAGTGGTTGGCGGAATTTCAGGCACAGATTTGGGACGAGCAGCTTGCGCAAGATGTCCAAGCCGGGCGGCTCGATGCTCTGCTTGAGCAGGCAGAGCAGGAGTTTGCACAGGGGCGATGTGAGCCGTTGTGAGACACTTCGCCGCGCCTCAATTTTGGCGACTCTATCGGCAACTGCCCCCCACCGTGCGCGCCTTGGCTGATAAAAACTTTCAATTACTCAAAGCTGATCCCAAACATCCATCGCTGCATTTCAAACAGATTGACCGGCTCTGGTCGGTTCGCGTAGGCGCTCATTATCGTGCGTTAGGCTTGGCGAAACCGGAAGGCGTGGTCTGGTTCTGGATCGGCTCACATGCCGATTACGACAAACTGCTGCCGTAGCTAAACCCAAGCTTGCACAGGTCGCGCGCATGAACGGCGAGTTTGAAACCTCTCATCAGTCTCTCGCGCTAAGCAGCCACACTATGGCAGCGCAGCCTTGACGATCTTCTCTTCCTTCTCATCTGTCCGGCCCGGTCTTGTGCTTTCTTGGTTTCTGTCGCTCCATGTTCCCGTTATAATGCGGGCGCGTTTACGTTCTGCCCAACTCTAGCGGCGGGCAAAAGATACGGTGGCTGGTTTCTCATGGCGGCGTGTGACGGACGAGCAGTTGCTCGACATGCGCCTGTGCGATCTGCCGATCCGCATTGCCGGGACGGCGCTCGCGCAGCGCATCAAGCACCTGTATGCCGAACTGGCCAACCGGGGCTTGCGCTTCCGCCCGCACGTCTGGCTCTCGGCCGAGTGGTTCTCGCCCGACGGCGTGCCCGGCTTCGCCATCCCTTTCTATCTGGCGCACCCGCGCTTGATGCGGCTCGAACGCCGGCAGATGTTGGAAGTCGAAGGCGCGACCGAACGTGAGTGCCTGCGCATCATGCGGCACGAAGCGGGCCACGCCCTGAGTAACGGCTATCGCCTGCACTACAAACGGCGCTGGCGCGAACTGTTCGGTTCGTTCACCAAACCCTACCCGGAATTTTATAAACCCAAACCGCACAGCCGCAGCCATGTGCTGCACCTCGCCGCGTGGTACGCGCAGGCGCACCCGGCCGAGGACTTTGCCGAGACCTTCGCCGTCTGGCTCGCGCCCGGCGGGCGCTGGCGCACGCGTTATCAGGGTTGGCCGGCGCTCAGGAAACTTGAATACATTGACGAGTTGATGGCAGAGTTGAGTGGGCGCGCGCCCGTCGTGCGCCGCCGCGCGAAGGTCGAACCCGTTAGCGAACTGAAGACGACGCTGCGCGCGCACTACGAGCGCAAACGCGCGCACTACGTCATGCGCCGGCCCGCGCCGTTCGACCGCGACCTGCACCGCATCTTCGTTCCGCGCACGGGTCACACCGCGCGCCCCACGGCCGCCAGTTTCCTGCGCCGCGTCCGCCGCGAACTCGTCCACGCCGTCGCCGAAGGCACGGGCGTCCATGCCTACGCCGTCGATCAGATCATGGGGCACATTATCGAGCGCGCGCGCGCTCTGCGCCTGCGCCTCGGTCTTTCGCAGGAGCAGACGCGGCGCAAGGTGCTCATCATGCTCACCGTGCAGACGATGAACGGCATACGCACGGGCTATCAACGCCTCCCTTTATGAAACAACTCGTCATCAACCCGCTGCGCATCATCGTGCTCATGCACCACGCGTGCATCCCGCCGCGCTCGTTGAAGGGGCACGGCAACAAGGAGGCGCAAATCTGGCGCACGGAGTACGACGTGGTGAAGACCCTGACGCGCATCGGGCACGAAGTTCACGCCGTCGGCATCTCGAACGATCTGCGCGTCATCCGGCGCGCCGCCCGCCGGCACAAACCGCACATCGCCTTCAACCTGCTGGAAGAGTTCGCCGGGCATCCCTTGTATGATCAGCACGTCGTCAGCTATCTGGAACTGATCCGCATGCCCTACACCGGCTGCAACCCGCTGGGGCTGACGCTCGCGCACGACAAGGCGCTGACCAAGAAGATTCTCGCTTATCACGACATACACGTGCCGCGCTTCATCGTCTTTCCGCCCAAGTGGAAGGCGCGCCGGCCCGGTCGGTTGAAGTTTCCGCTCATCGTCAAGTCGCTCATTGACGAAGGCTCAATCGGCATCGCGCACGCGTCGGTCGTGCGCGACGACGAACGACTGGCCGAGCGCGTCAACTTCATCCACGAACAGACCGGCAAGTCCGCGCTCGTCGAAGAGTACATCGAGGGGCGCGAGGTTTATCTCGGCGTGATCGGCAACAACAAGCTGCAAGCCTATCCGCCCTGGGAACTGCTCTTGAAAGACCTGCCCGACGGCGCTCCGAACATCGCCACGTATCGCGTCAAGTGGGACGTGAACTACCAGCAGCGCGCGGGCGTCGTCACGCAGGCGGCCGAACTGCCCGACGAGATGAAGCAGAAGATGATGCGGCTTTCGAAACGCATCTATCGCCTGTTGGGCCTCAGTGGCTACGCGCGCATAGACTATCGCCTGACGGCGGACGGGCGCATGTACGTGCTCGAAGTCAACCCGAACCCGCAGATCGCGCGCGGCGAAGATTTCGCTGACTCGGCCGCCAAGATGGGCGTGCGCTACGAGCAACTGCTGCAAAAAATCGTCGCGCTCGGTCTGACTTATGATCCGATGAGCCGGATTTAACGATGAACGCGCACGTGGCGGCCGTATAATCGCGCGCGTTCGGCAAGGCAGTGCAGGGTAGCAAGGAGGCACGAGCGATGAGGTATCGCCGCTTCGGGCGCACGGGCTGGCAGGTCAGCGAGATCGGCTATGGCATGTGGGGCATGGGCGGTTGGAGCGGCGCGGACGACGAAGAGTCGCTCGGTTCGCTGCAATACGCCGTCGAGTTGGGCTGCAACTTCTTCGATACCGCATGGGGCTACGGCGCAGGGCGCAGCGAAGCACTCTTGGGCCGGTTGGTGCGCGCCAACCCGGAGCGCAAACTCTACACCGCGACCAAAGTGCCGCCGAAAAACTTTCAGTGGCCCGCCCGCTCGTCGTTCTCTCTGGCCGAGACGTTCCCGCCCGATCACATCGAGCGTTACGTCCATGAGAGCCTGCGGCACGCGGGGCTTGAGAGCTTCGACCTCATGCAACTGCACACGTGGGACGACAGTTGGCTCGCGGACGAAAGCTGGTATCAACAGCTTGCCGAGTTGCGCCGGCAGGGCTTGTGCCACGCCATCGGCATCAGCCTGAATCGTTGGGAGCCTTGGAACGGCGTGCGCGCCGTGCGCAGCGGTCTCGTTGACGCCGTGCAGGTCATCTACAACATCTTCGATCAGAACCCTGAGGACGAACTCTTCCCCGCCTGCGCCGAGATGGACGTGGCCGTTATTGCCCGCGTGCCGTTCGACGAGGGCACGCTGACAGGAACGCTCACCACAGAGAGTCGTTGGCCCGAGGGCGACTGGCGCAACACCTATTTCGTCCCTGAAAACTTAATCCCCAGCGTCGCACGCGCCGACGCTTTGAAGCCGCTCGTGCCTACGGGGATGACGATGCCGGAAATGGCGCTGCGCTTTATCCTCAACAACCCGACCGTCAGCACCATCATTCCCGGCATGCGCAAGCGCGCCAACGTCGCCGCAAACCTCGCCACGAGCGACCGTGGCCCGCTGCCCGCAGACCTGCACACAAACTTGCGCGCGCATCGTTGGGTGCGCCAACCAACCGCATGGTCGCAGTAAGGTAGATTCTTGCCCGCTGACCTACACGATCCATGTCCACACGCACACGCGCGCTGCCGCTCATCTTCGCCGCGACGTTGTTCCTGAGCGCGGCGCTCCTCTTCTGGGTCGAGCCGATGGTGGCGAAGATGCTCCTGCCGTTGCTCGGCGGGACGCCCGCCGTGTGGAACACCTGCCTGCTCTTTTTTCAACTCATGCTGCTCGCGGGTTACGCCTACGCGCTCGGCGCGGCGAAGTGGCTCACGCTCCGGCAACAGAGCGCCGTGCAACTCGCGCTGCTCGCCCTTGCTTTCTTCAGTCTGCCTATCGCGCTCTCGCCCGCAACCATCAATTCAGTCCCGACCGAGAGCAACCCTGTGTTCTGGCTGATCGCACGGCTGCTGCTCACGGTCGGCCTGCCCTTCTTCATCCTCGCCGCCAACAGTCCCCTGCTGCAACACTGGTTCGCCGCGACGCACCACACGCGCGCGCGCGATCCCTATTTTCTCTACGCGGCGTCAAACGCCGGCAGCCTGCTCGCGCTCGTAGCCTACCCTGCCCTGCTCGAACCGCGCCTCAAGCTGACTCAACAGAGCGCCCTCTGGCGCGCAGGCTACATCCTGCTCGTCGCCCTCTGCGCCCTCTGCGCCCTCGCACTCTGGCGCGCCCAGCGCGCACAGACAAACGAACCCGACGACCGGCGACGCCCAAACGACAACGACCGGACAGCCGCGCCCGCCGCCGGCCCAAACAACGAAGCACAAATAACAACTGACCACGAACAACTGGCGACGGCGCACGTCGCCCTCTCGCTCAGTCGTCGCCTGCGCTGGCTCGCGCTCGCGTTTGTGCCGTCGAGCCTGATGCTCGGCGTGACGACGTACATCTCAACCGACGTGGCCTCGCTCCCGCTGCTCTGGGTCGGCCCGCTTGCGCTCTATCTGCTCACGCTCATCCTCGCCTTCGCGCGCCGCCAACTCATCGCGCCGCGCAGACTCGCTTACATCCTGCCGGGCGTGACGCTGCTGCTCGTGCCCGTCTATCTCTCCGGTGCATCGCAGCCCGCCGCCCTCATCATCCTCTTACACCTCTGCTACTTCTTCATCGCCGCCCTGACGTG
>DASVQA010000094.1:0-3583 GCA_036389375.1 Pyrinomonadaceae bacterium
GATGGGGAGCGTTTCGCCGTAGCCGTAAGCGATGGGGCTTTTGCGGTCGCTGAAGGTCGCGTTATAGACCGAGCCGGCGGCTTGCAGTTGCCGCGCGTCGGCAATCGTCACGCCCGTCGTGATGCCGAAATCGAGCGGCACGCGCGCGGTATTCTGGATGGTGACGAAGAGACCGCCTTCTGCGATGAAGCGTTGCAGGTTGGCGACGCCGACAAGCCCCATGCCGCCGCGCATGTCTGTGGTCGTATCGGGCGAGTTGCCGAGATTCGGCGTGACCGTTGACTGCTGCCACGGGATCGGGTCGCCGCGCATCGGGATGCCATTGACGATTGACTGCGCCGTGCCGCCGACGGGCGGGAAGATGATCACGTCATACTTCGCGCGCAAGGCAGATGTGTCGCGTATGTCGTGGTCGGAGATGTAAGCGTAAGGCACTTGCAGTTTGTCGAACTCAATTCTGAACCAGCCCTCGTTCTGCGTGTTCTGCCACGTGTGCAGGATGGCGATGCGCGGCAGACCTACGTCGTGCGTCTTCACCGCCGGCACGGAGTCGGCGGCGATTGCGTTCAGACCCAGGTCAACGACGGCCGCTTCGAGCCGGTCGCGCAGGTCGCCGGGGTTGCCGTCCGCCTTGATGATGTAGGAGCCGGCGTTAAAGTTCTGCGTGCCGACCTTGAACGCGTCTTCGGCGACGCTCAGTTTCACGTCCTTCAGCCGGAAGCGCAGCGTGGCGAGCGTGTTGTCCGTATTGTTATTGACCACGTAAGTCCCGCCGCGCCCCGTCAGCTTCCCGCGCACGCGTGCGTCCTCTTTCAATAACTCCATCGGCACTGCGAGCACGTCCTTCGTCGTCACGCGCACGGTCTCGACGTTCCTGAGCGCGCCGAGCGTCCAGCCGGTGTCGTCGTAGGGGCGCGGGTCGTTGACGTTGTAATACTGCGTGTCGAGCAGCATGTCGGCCATGCGCGAGTAGGGCTGATCCATGCGGATGATGTAAGAACCGGCCGCGAACTTGCGCTCCGTCGCGGGCGTCGGCGTGCGCGCTGCCGTGCCCTGCCCCTCGCGTGCGCCTGCGCCGCCTTCGGGCTGCTCGCCGCCGCGTGGCGTGCGCGTCTCCGCCGACTGTAGCTTCGCCGTGAACTCGCCCGTCGCGCGCTGCACCTCGACGCCCATCAGCCGGAGCAGGTTGACCATGTCGGCCGCTTCGACGGGGCGCGGCGTGTCGCCGGGCACGACGTAAGCAGAGGGGCCTTCGTTCGCCGCTTTGTTAACCGACCGTTTGCTCTTGATGTAAAAATTATTGAGGAAACGATCCTTGTTGTTGGCGACGAAGTTCATCGCCAGCAGGATCGCCGACTGCTGCATGTTGACGTTGTTGCGCATCGACCACTTGACACGCGGCTGCGGCGGATTGGGTCTGAACCAGTCGCGCTGCGCCTGCTGCGTGACCGTTCTGTCTATCGTGTCTGCGCCGCCGTTGCCAAACGTCTCGTAGAAGCGCCCGATGCTGTTGTGCCCGTTGGCGACGTAGAACATATAGTTCGGGGCCCAGCCGTCGTAAAAACCGTGCGTCCAGACGCCGGGCACGCCGCGCTTTGTCATCTCCTCGATTTCGTGATAGGCGAGCAAGTGCCACTCGTCCACGACGAGCGGGTCAAGCCACGCGTTGTACGGCCCCGTGCCCGTCGAGGTGTAGAGAAACGGCACGGACTCGTGCAGGTCGTGCAGCACGGTCGGGTGATACTCCAGAAACGTCTTCATCATGTTGCGCGTGAGCGCAAGGGCCATCCCCAGCCCGTCGCGGTTGTTGTCGTGCGCGACGTAGCGCCCCCAGTAGAGCAGCCCCGGCGAATTTTTCCCCGGATTCGCCTTGCGGTAGTTATAGACATCAACCATGCGGTCGCGCCCGTCCACTTCGAGCACCGGCGTGATGAGCACGATCATGTTCCTGCGGATCGCGTCGTAGAACGGCGAGTCTTCGACCGCGAGCCGGTAGGCCATTTCCATCAGCATTTCGGGCGAGCCGGTCTCAGGCGAGTGGATCGAGCCGGAAGCCCAGTACATCGCCTTCCCTTCACCGATAAGCTGTTGCGCCTCCGCATCCGTCGTCTTGCGCGGATCAGCGAGACGCGCCGTGATCTCTTTGTAACGATCAAGCCGGGCCAGATTCGCCTCGTCGCTGATCGCAATCAATAACTGCTCGCGCCCCTCTTCCGACTTCTCCGGCGCGACGAAGACACGCACACGCGGGCTGGCGTCCGCGAGCGCGCGATAGTAGCGGTACAGGTCTTTCGTGTACGTCAGCTTGTTCGGTGCGCCCGCGACGTAGCCCAAGACCTTCTCCGTCGTCGGCACGGTGGCAGACGCCGGCAGGTGATCGACCAGCTCGGTCAGGAAATATTTTTCGGTCGTGTACTCTTTGATCTTCGCCGAGTAGCCTTCGTCGTTCGGCGCGGCGGCGGCAGACGAGACGATCTGTTGTGCGCGGGCGTTGCCAAAGAGCGCGAGCGCGTAGATAACGACGAGCGCGCGCAGGGCGAGCGGGCGCGTCGGAGAGCTTTTCCGTGTCATGGACTCCTCCATCGCTGGTGCTGTGCTGGTGCAAAAGGACGGCTTCTGGTGCTTGCAGTTAAAAGCGCCGCGATGATACATCTTCGGCGCGCGGATGTCAGTATCGCGCTAATCAATATGAGATTGAAAGCTTCCTTATTCGCGCTCCTGTTCGTCGTCACCGTTTCGATCACCGCGCAACAAAACATGCCAAAGACTACGAGACCACGCGCGCGCGACATCGGCTTGAAGGTCGGCGTGCTGCCTGTGGGGCCGCTCGACGCGATCACGGACGTGGCGGGCGTGCGCGTCGGGCACACGACCATCGTGCGCGGCGCGAACGTCCGCACCGGCGTCACCGCCATCTTGCCGCACGGCGGGAATCTGTTTCGCGAGAAAGTGCCCGGCGCGGTTTTCGTCGGCAACGGCTTTGGCAAGCTGGCCGGCTCGACGCAGGTCAACGAGCTTGGCGAGATCGAGACGCCCATCCTGCTCACGTCAACCTTGAGCGTGCCGCGCGTGGCCGACGCCGTGCTCGACTACATGCTTCAGCTTCCCGGCAACGAAGACGTGCGCTCCATCAACCCGCTCGTCGCCGAGACGAACGACGGCACGCTGAATGACATCAGAAGCCGGCCCGTGACAAGCGCGGATGTCAGCGCCGCGATCAAAGGCGCGCACGACGGCGCGGTCGAAGAGGGCGCGGTCGGCGCAGGCACGGGCACAGTGGCGTTCGGCTTCAAGGGCGGCATCGGCACGGCCTCGCGCCGCCTGCCCGCGCCGCTGGGCGGCTACACCGTCGGCGTACTCGTGCAGACGAATTTCGGCGGCGTGCTCACCATCAACGGTGCGCCGGTCGGGCGCGAACTCGGCCGCTATTATTTGCAAGAGGAACTCGAACGCACGAACGCTAGTCCGCGCGCACAAGCGTCCGTCAAAGATGCGGCCAACGGCTCGGTGATCATCGTCATCGCGACGGACGCGCCCGTTGACGCGCGCAACCTGCGGCGCATGGCGGCGCGCGCGATGATGG
>DASVQA010000095.1:0-58510 GCA_036389375.1 Pyrinomonadaceae bacterium
CCACCCGATTTGGCTCGTTGGGATCGCCCGTCGTTGGCAGCAGGCGCACCTCGTCCACTTTGCCGACATGCACGCCCGCAAGCCGCACCTCCGCGCCGGGGCGCAGTCCGTCGGCGCTGGCGAACCGCGCCCGCAGGTGCAGCTTGCGCGCAAACGAGATGTCGCCTGAAGCGTTGAGGATCAGCAGGATCAGCACGACAATCGAGATGATGACGAGCAGGCCGACGCGCACCTCGCGCAAGCCAATAGTCTTTTTTGCTGGAGGCATAGGAGTCGAGGGCTGAGGGTTGAGGGCTGAGGGCTGAAAGCACAACGCTCATGTTGAGCAGTTCTTATTCAGCCCGCAACTCGCAACCCCTCAACCCTTCCTTTCACTTTCCGCGCAGGAAGCGTTTGATGTACGGGTCGTCCTGCTTCTTCAGTTGTTCGTCCGTGCCGCTGAAGATGATCTGCCCGTTGCGGATCATCATGATCTTGGTATTAATAAGGCAGAGTTTCTGGCCTTCCTCCTCGAAGATGACCTCGCCTTCATCGTTGACGGCGGCATACTCGCCCGTCAGGTAGTCCACGTTGTTCATCTCGTGCGTGACGAACATGGAGGACACGTCTTCCAGATCGCGCAACTTGATGGCGAGTTCGCAGATGGTGCGCGCGGTCGGCGGGTCAAGCCCGGCGGTCGGCTCGTCGAACATGACGATCTGCGGGCCGCCGACGAGCGCGCGGGCGATGCCGACGCGCCGCCGCATGCCGCCTGATAGTTCGGCCGGCATCTTGTCAATCGCATCTTCGAGATTGACGAAGCGGAGCATGCGGCGGACTTCCTGCTCGACCTCATCTTCGCTGACGCCCTGTTCGTGCAACCGATAAGCGACGTTCTCGTAAACGGAGAGCGAATCAAAGAGCGCGCCCTCCTGAAAGATCATGCCGATGTTCTTGCGCACGCGCATCATCTCGTATTCGTCGTAATCGGTAATGTCTTCGCCGTTGACGAAGACGCGCCCCTCGTCCGGTTTCAACAGGCCGAGCACCAGCTTGATCGTCGTCGATTTGCCCGTGCCCGAACCGCCGAGAATGATCTTGGTCTCGCCGCGCAGCACTTTGAAGGAGAGATTGTCGAGCACGGTGCGGTCACCAAAGCCGAGCGTGACGTTCTGGAACTCGATGGCCGGGACGGCGCGCGTCACGTCCTCCATCTCCTGGAAGGTAGACTCGGCCGCCGCGTCGCTGACACGATTATCTATCTCGCTCGTGGGCTGCGCGTCCGCCGTAGTGTTTGGCGCTTCGAGATCGGTGGAAGCCATAAACGTCAGGGCCGGCCCCGTTAGCTCGGCATGTCTAGGATAACCTGAAGCATCTTCGCAAGGAAGAAGTCAGCGACGATCACGAGGATCGAAGAGGTGACGACGGCAGACGTGGTCGAGCGGCCGACGCCGACCGTGCCGCCCTCCGTGCTCAAGCCCTTGTTGCACGAGACGCTGCCGATAATCAACGCGAACACGACGGGTTTAAGGACGCCGCCGATTATATCGTCGGTCGTGATGCCGTGCCGGACGGAACTGAAGAACGTGCCCATCGGCATGCCGTACAGCCCGGTCGAGACCGCGCCGCCGCCGAGTATGCCGATGATGTCCGCGATGACCGTCAGGAGCGGCAGCGTCACGACGAGCGCGATGAGACGCGGCGTGACAAGTTTGCGCACGGGGTCTGTGCCGAGCGCGCGCATCGCGTCAATCTGCTGCGAGACGACCATCGAGCCGAGTTCGGCGGCGATGGCCGAACCGACCCGCCCCGTACACATGAGCGCCGTCAGGACGGGGCCGAGTTCGCGCACGAGCGAGAGGGCAACGAGATAGCCGGTCTGATCCTGTGCGCCGTAATACTTGAGCGTGGGGTAGGTTTGCAGCGTCAGCACGCCGCCAGTGAAGAAGCCCGTCAGGATGATGATCGTGAGCGAGCCGACGCCGATCACGTCGGCCTGCGCGATCATCTCGTTGAAGTAGATGGGGCGGCCGAGCAACCGGCGCGCAGAGCGCGCGAGCAGCAGAGTTGTCTCCTGAACTTCGAGCAGGGAACGGATGGCGATGTTCATGTGCGGACGGTCGGCAACCGGCGTCTATGCCCAAAGCGCCCGCCGCGTGCCCTTCCTTGCAAGTGGCGGCGCGGCCAAAACTCAAACTGCAACTAGCCTGAACGAGCGAGTTATCATGCGCAAAAAAGAGGCGGGGCGTCAAGCAAAGGGGCAAGGTGCGCGAGGAAAAGGCGAAGCCTCAAGCCGCGCTTTGGCCTTGCGTCTGAGCTTCAGATGACGACCTGAGCGCGCGCCGCGCTTGCGCCTTTCGGCTTTGCTTTGACGCGCGCCTGTCTGGCCTCAGGGGCGACGACGGGGCCGGCGCGCGCGTGTGAGATCGGTCGGTGCTGAGTTGCTGTTGTCGGCCGGTTGGGCGACGGGCGGGCGGTTCGCGTTGGGGAAGCGGTCGCGCAGACGGCGGCGCGGGTTGTCGTCGGGTTGTCCTTGCAGCATGTGCTGTGCATCGCGCTGGCGGCGGCGCAACTGGCGGAAGCGGCGCAACTGTTCGGGCGTCAATACCTGTCGCACCTTCAGTTCCGTCTGTGCGTTCAGCCGGATCAAAGCTTCCTGTGCCGCCGCGACATCGTGCGCGCGTTCATTAACCAGATTTTGATCCGGGTTCTCCGCGTAGATGGCCTGATTGAGCGCCTTGCGGACTTCGCGCAGATGCAACAGCGCCGCCTGTTGCTCGGTGCGGTGCTGCTCGGCGATGGCCACAAGCTGCGCGCGTTGTTCGGGCGACAGGTCGAGGAGCGGCAATATCTGCCGGTCGCGCTCGCCGGGCGTTGTCCGCTGCCCGGTTTGGCCGGGCGGCTGGGCCGGGCCGGGCGCGCCCTGCTGCTCATTCTGCGCGTGCGTCTGCGTGCTCAACGCGGCGCACAGGAGCGCCAGCACTAAGAGCCGGCGCACAGTGTTGATAAACATAGGTCTGACACTAATCACGATTCCGAAATCTCCCCGCCCGCTCGGCTGCGGTGTGGCACTGCGCGTGTACACCGCTCACAGCGGCGCAACGCGCTCTAACGATTATTGCGTTTCACCTGCGGTTGTTCACGCCCCGCGCTGACCTCGTTCAACAGGTCTGCGAGCCGCAACCCCTCATCGTCCGGTTCGTTGTTGGCCGCAAGCGTGCCGAAGGCGTTGCTGCGCTGGCGCGCGTTCGCCTGATTGCCGCGCATCGTGCGCAGGCTCGCAAGCGTCGTCTGATGCTGCGCGCGCAGGTTCGTCAAACTCGCGTGCAGAGCGGCAACCTGCTGCTCGGCGTCGTCGAGGCGCGCGCGCGCTGCTGCCAGTTCACGCTCGGCTGCGGCACGCTCGCCGGCCGCTTTGTTCATGTCGGCCTGCGTAAACTGAGCGTTAGCGACCACCGGCGCGGGCGGCGCAGTCTGCGGCGGAGTCGCCTGTTTACTGAAACCCGTGTTGAAGGCGATGCCCTTGTCGTCCCAGTGAAACTCGGCGTTGACGATGGCGAGGGCGGCGAGTGTGCAGACGCAGAGCGCGGCGGCGACCATGCCCGCCCGCGCCCACATGGGCGTCAGCATGAAGAACTCGCGGAGCGCGCCCCAGGCTGAACGGCGCGGCGTGAACGCAGCGCGCGTGCTGGCCGGTTGACCGTTGCGTGCAGACTCAGGCAGCGCGGCTGCGAGCGCGAGTGCGGGCGCGTCTGCGAGCACCTGCGCGTGCCAAGCGCGCACAGCCCCGCGCACTTCGCCAAAGCCCGCGAGTTCCGTCCGACACGAAACGCATGCGCTCAGGTGCTGCTCGAAACTCTGCCGCGCGGGCGCGCTCGCCTCGTCGTACACATAGCTGACCAGTTCTTCAGCGCGTTCACACTTGTTGATGTCAGTCATAGTCTTAAACCTTCCGCCGCCGTCGCCGGCTCAAATGTGCGCGGCCTCGGCGCGAAACTTTTCCAGCCGCGGGCGCAACTGTTTGAGCGCCGTGTAGAGCCGGCTCTTGACCGTGCTCAAGGGCACGGCCAGCGTGTCGGCGATCTCCTGAAACGTCAACTGCTCGAACTCTTTCAGCACGAGCACCTCGCGCAAGTCCGGCGGCAGCGCCGCGACTGCGCGTCTGACCGCGTCCGTGCGCTCAAGTCCTTCGACGATGCGCGCGGGCGACTCGCCGGGCGGCGCTGCGAACTGTGCGCCGTTATCTTCCGCCGCGCCTTCGAGCGAAGTCTCGCCCCGCACCTTCGCGCGGCGCTGGCGCGTGATGCACTGGTTGACCGCGATGCGGTGCAGCCACGAAGAGACTTTGGCTTCGCCGCGAAAGCCGGACAGGTTGCGAAAGGCGGCGATAAAAGTCTCCTGCGCGGCGTCGCGCGCGTCCTCTTCGCGCCCCAAGATGCCGTAGGCGAGCGCGTAGATGCGGCGCTCCCAACGGCGCACGATCTCGCCGAAGGCGTCCGCGTCGCCCGCCAGTGCCCGCTCCACGATCTGCTCGTCGCTCGTTCCGGCCGTCTCCATGCTGTCCTAACCGGGCCTAAAGGGGCGTGCGCGCCCTCGTCCGCTTATCTTCAAGCGAGCACGCGCCCAAACCAGCGCACTCGTTCATTTAGACGCGCCTGCCCGGCCGATGGTCGAAAATCTTACGCCCCTCGACCGCCACCGGGCAAAGGGCCGCGGGCGGCGCGCAAAAGTGGCCAAGGCAGCACGGCTAAAGCCGCATAAATTGAATCGTTGACAGCCCTTGAGGCGAAAACGTAGTATGGAATTGACCGTGCATGACCCGTGCGGTCGCTCACGTTAACCAGCTACTTGCCCTGCAACTCACCAAAGTCCTGCAACGCCAAATATTTCTAACGCATGTCTGAACGATTCCTGCGGTTGCGGCTGCTCTACATCGTGCTCGGTACGCTGCTCGTCGTCGGGCTGCTGCCGCTTGGGCTGGAAGGCTGGCTGCTGTCGAGCCGCAGCGCCGCCGAACTGCGCTCGGTCGAGGGGCGCTATCAGGCGCAACTCGTACAGGACAAGGCCCGGCAGATCGAACTCTACGGGCAGCGCTACCGCGACGTGGTGACGGGGCTTGCGCGCGCCTTTGAACTCTCAGGCGGCGTGCGCAACGTCAACGAAGCGGGCAGCGACGTGCGTTTGCAGCGCGCCGTGCGCGACGACCAGAACGTGATCGCGCTCAGCATCCAGCCGGTCGGGAGCGTGCCGCATGTCGCCTATCGCTCGGACGTGATCGGGCGCGATGAAGTGGACGAGCGCGTGGGCGAAGAACTGGCGCGCATGACGGGGCGCGGCGTCGTCATCTCGCGCCCGCACCTGATTCGTTCCAGTCAAGAGATGGCGCTTACTATTGCCGCGCCGGTCATGGGCGGCGCAAGCGGTGAAGAGGTGGTCGCGGCGGTCGCGGCCGTCATCTCTTTTCAGGAAGTCTTCAAGTCCGTGCAGCAGCCCACGTCGCAGAGCGAGCGCGAACTGCTCGCACGCGGCTTGCCCGTCATCTTCGTCGTGGACACACAGGGACGCGCCGTCGCACACCCGGATGCGCGCGTGGCCTACGCCGAACGCTCGATGCTCGATCTCAAGGTCGTGCAGGACTGGACGGAGACGGGCGCGCAGGTGCAATCAATGCTCGAACCCTTCACGGTCGAACACGACGGCCGGCAGGACGAGATGCTCGGCTCCTACGCGACCGCCGAACTCGACACGGGCGCGCGCCTCGGCGTGATCGCCATACAGGACGAGCGCGCCGCGCTGCGCTCGGTCACGGAGATGCGCCGCCAGACCGTCGTCATCAGTCTGGTCGCCGCCACGTTCGCGCTGCTCATCGGTTTTCTGTTCGCCAAACAGTTGACGCAACCCGTGCGCGATTTGGCCGAAGCGGCGCAACGCATCGCCGCCGGCAATTTCGCGCAGCGCATCAACGTGCGCAGCCGGACGGAGTTGGGCGCGCTCGGCGAGTCGTTCAACCAGATGACCGACCAGCTTGAGCACTACATCGAAGACCTGCGCCGCGCGGCGGAAGAGAATCGCGCGCTCTTTCTCGGCACGGTCAAGGCGCTCGCCGCTGCGATTGACGGCAAAGACCCGTACACGCGTGGGCACAGCGAACGCGTCGCGCGTTTCTCCCTCGCCATCGCCGAACGCATGAACCTCTCCGACGAAGAGATCGAGAAACTGCGCATCAGCGCGCTCCTGCACGACGTAGGCAAGATCGCCATTGACGACAAGATTCTCAAAAAACCTGCGGCGCTCACCGACGAAGAGTATGAAGTGATGAAGCAGCACCCGCAGCGCGGCTTCAAGATCATGTCGCAGATTCCGGCGATGAAAGATTTTCTGCCCGGCATGTACATGCACCACGAGATGATCAACGGCGCGGGCTACCCACAAGGCTTGAAGGGCGACGAAATTCCCATGCAGGCGCGCATCGTCTCCGTCGCCGACACCTTCGACGCCATGACCACCGACCGCCCCTACCAGAAAGCCATGACGCTCGAAGCCGCGCTCGCCCGCATCAACGACTTTGTCGGCACGCGCTACGACGCCAACGTGGTCGCCGCGCTGGTCGCCGCCTGCGAAGCCGGTCAAGTCGCACCGGGTCGCGCCCGTCTGCGCCCGCGCGCACCAAAAGATAAGCAACCTACGCCCGCGCACGAGCAGCCCGTTGCCGTCTCCTGAACTTGGCTCTGTCGAGGCCAAAAGCGGGCGCGAAGATCATTCTTCGCGCCCGCTTCTCTTTTATGCTGAATGGGCGAACGGGCCCGGCGTCTAGCGCCGGTTGGTCGAATCAATTCTTCTTCAGTTCAGGAAAGAGCGCGCCGGCTTTAGCCGGATCGAGCGTGACGCCGGCTTTACTTGCGGCGTAGGCGAGGACGGGATCACTTTTGGCGGCGAGGTCTGCGCCGGTCGGGAGTTTGATCTCGTCGGGCGTAACGCCGGTGTGTTCGAGGCTCTTGCCGTCGCTCATGCGTACGTCGGAGTTGGTCACGCTTGCGCCGAAGAAGGCGGCGGTGGTGATGCCGACTTCGTGCGAGTACTGGCGAGCGCGCATGACCGCGCCGGAAGTGCGGTCGCCGATGACCGTCCCGCGCTTCTCCAATTGCACGACGCGCGCAAGCATTTCGGCGGACGAGGCCGAGCCGCCGTCCACGAGCAGAAGCAGTTGCCCTTTGAACGCCTGCGCGCCGCGCGTCTTGGCGACGAGCGGCTTCACGCTCTTGCGCTCTTGCGTCTCGCCCACGCGCACGTCGTGGTCGAACAGGTTGCCGATGACGCGCAGCAGCGTCTCTTCGTAGCCGCCGGGGTTGCCGCGCAGGTCGATGAGGAAAGCCTTGTGCCCGGCGGCCTTGTCCATCAGCGCGTCAACTTCCTTTGCCGCGAGATTGAATTCAGGCATCTTCCAGATGAAGAGGTCGCCCAACTCGGTCGTGCGGTGTGAGTTCTTGCGCTCGCGGTCGTCGCGCTCGCTCTGCTGCACGAGCGCCAGATAGTCCACGTAGCTCGTCAAGTCCATGCGCTTGCGATCCGTGACTTTCGCCAGCACGTCAAACTCGCGTTGCTGGCCCGTGCTGCTGAGCACGGTCAGATGCATGCCGGGCTGCGGGCGCAGGGCGAAGTAAAGATAGACGAGCTTCCACAGGTTCTCGCGCGCCGGTTGGTAAGCGTCCACGAGCAACAGCCGGTCGCCGACTTTCAGACCCTTCTGCTCGGCGTCGCTTTTCGCTTTTACTTTGGTGACGTACACGTCGTCGCCAATAACGCCGACCTCAAAGCCGTAATCCGTGATGGCTTGGCGTTGCGGTGGCAGAAAGAAGGTGTGCGAGTCGTTCAGGCTCAACATGGTCTGGGCGATGATGCCCATGATCTGCCCGTTCGATTGTGCGCTCTTGATCTTCTCGCCGGCAGCCTTGAAGGCAGCGTCTAGATCGAGACCGTGAAAAGTCGGGTCGTAATAGTTGCTCTTGATATCGTTTTTGACCTGTTCGAGCATCATCTGGCCGCGCTGTCTGTCGAAGTCGTCAATCTTCTGCGCGCGGGCCGCGCCGCCGAGCGCCAACCAACAGATGAGCAGGACGGGTAGCCGGCTGCGCCAATATGCGTGTGTGCGTTTGGTGAAGTTCATTTCGGTTGAGGCTCCTTACAGGTTAAATCAGGGACGTGAAGTTGAGCGGCATCTGCAACGCGGGTCGAGGCTTTGCAGGGCGAAATTCTGCCACAGGGGCGTTTGACAGGCCAAGCACGTGACGGCGAAAATGCGCGGGTGCGCCGGCGTGCTCGTCATGTGCCGGAACGTTCAAATCCGGCCCGATGCGGCGGCCGCAGCCTGCCGATTTAGTGCTGCTCGACAAGAAACCGCCCGACAACATACGCAACAGTGAATCAATCCGCCGCGTTACGCACGGCGGCTCGCTCCTAAGAGACTGACAACGCAGACGAGGTCTGCCCGGCCGCGAAACCGCGCACTAAATTCTGCCGGAAGCGTTAACGCTCCGCCCACCGCCCGCGTCTTAACACGCAGCAATGGACGCTGAAGCCACTGTTTTTCGCCACAGGGCCTTAAGCGCCCGCCGCGCTTGTGCCATCAAAGAAAAAAGGAAGTCCCCCAATGAAGTTCAGCCACGCGCGCACGACCCGCGCGACCTCGTTCACGGCAACGTCAACAGCGCGCCTGCGCCGCCTCGCTGCGCTGGCGTTCATCGCTTGCCTGCTCGCCTTTCTCCCCGCGTCGGCGCAGACGGGCGCGCGTCCGAAGTTGCCGTCGGCCGATAAGATCGTGGGCGACTACATCAAGACTGTCGGCGGCAAAAAACGGCTCGCCGCTTTGCGCGATGCCGTGTATGAATGGACGGTCGAAGAGAATGGGCAGGCGGGGCAGGCGACGACGCGCACGAAAGCGCCGGGCGCAGCCTTTATCGAGATCAAACTGGCGCGCGGCACTTACGCGGCCGGCGCGACCGCCCGCTCCGTCTGGACGCGCAGCTTCGACGGCGCGGCGCAGACCTTGACCGACGCGCAGGCCCGCTCCGCCCGGTTGCAAGCGCGCCTCGATGCGACGCGGCTCGCGGATTACAAACGCCAGAACCTGCTGGCGCTCGCCGTCGGCGTGGACACCATCGCGGGCGAGCCGGCCTACATTGTCGAGTTTCGGTCGCGCGATGCGGCGCGCGTGCGCTACCTGTTCGGCGCGCAGAGCAAACTGCTGCTGCGGACGACGGACGAGGCCCGCGCCCTGCAAATTGATTACGCTGACTATCGCGCCGAGAACGGCATACTCGAACCGCACCGCGTCACGTTCAAACTCGGTGAAGCCGCCCCGCTCACGCTCAAGCTGCAAAGCGCGCGTTACAACACGAACCTCGCTGACGCCTCGTTCGACGCCCCGCACGCAGAGACGCTCGACGTGGCGAAGCTGGTCAACGAAGTGATCGAGCGCGAACCCGTCGCGGGCATCAAGTTTGAAGAGTACACGTACAGCGTGAAGCAGACCGAGCAGGAGCTAAACGACAAGGGCGAGGCGAAGAAAGAGACGACGCGCGTGTGGGACGTGTTTCTCGCGCCGAACGGGCACGGCATCGGCAAACTGGTGAGCATCAACGGCGCACCGCTCCCGGCCGAGCGCGCGGCGAAGGAAGAGAAGCGCGTCGTGGATTTTCTAACCGCCAATGAAAAGTCTGCGCCGCAGGCAAAGGAGCAGCGCGGGGGCGGTGGCTTCCACATCACGATGGGCAGCTACGGCTTCGACCTCGCAGACCTCCTACGCGCCTGCGAGTTTGTCGCGCCGCGCCGCGAACGCTTTCAGGGGCGCGAGGCCATCGTCTTCGACTATCGCCCGCGCGCAGAGTTTCGGACGAAGTCGAAGAACGACGAGATCCTGTCGAAGCTGAACGGCATCATCTGGATCGATCCGGTTGATAAAGTGGTCATGCGCATCGAGGCGCGGCTCAGCGGTGATTTCAAAGTCGGCGGCGGTCTCTTGATGCAGATCAAACCGGGCGCGGGCTTCGTCTTCGAGCGCCAACGCCTGCCGGACGGCTTCTGGGTGCCGCGCATCTTCCTCTGGAACGCCAACGGCAAGGGCTTCCTCGTCATGTCCATGAGCGTCTACGAGACGACCGAGTGGTACAACTTCAAACGCTTCAAAACCGAAGCGGGCGACGCCACGCTCAACGCGCCAAAGGTCGAACCGTAAGCGGCGCAATAAGCGCGTGCCAAGCGCCGCCGTTTTTCATTGCGCGTAACCGCAGGCGGGCACGAGCGCATTTGCATGTTGCTCGCGCCCGCTGCTGTTTCCAGCGCGTCCGCTGCTTTTGTCGCCGCGTGCCGCTTGCCGCTATAATCAAGCCTTTCAAACAGCACCACTGAGCAAAGGCATTGATCCATCCACATGGCTTTCTGGAGACGCAAGAAAGAAGATCGCTACATCACGCTCGGCCTCAACGAACCGGCCGCGCCCGCCGCCACCGAAGCGCCGCCGCCCGAACCACCGGCCGCGCCCGCCGAGACGCGCACCACAAGCATCCCGCCCGCGCTCGAACCGACCGTGACGGGCGGCCCGCCGACGCCTCTGGCGAGCAGCACGACGGACGCACCCGCAACAACGACCGCGCCGCCAGCACCGCCGCAGCGCGCGAGCGAAGATGCGCGCCAGCGTGAACCTGCGCCAGCGAGCGCGCCCCGGCCGCCGGTCACGCCGTCGCGTTCGCCCTTTACCACTTCGATTCTTGGGCTTGATCGTTCCATCGAAGAGTTGCAGGCCGAAGAGGCGGCGCTTGAGCGCACGTTCGAGAAGCGCTTCCGCCACGCCGTCGCCGCCACGCGCGCCTCGCTCTCAGAGACGATTGACAACGTCTTTCAGGGGCGCAAGGTCATTGATGCCCAACTGCTCGACGAACTCGAAGAGGCGCTCATTGCGGCCGACATCGGCGTGCCCACCACGCTCCATATCCTTGATACCGTGCGGCAGGGCATAGACCGCAAACAGATCGGCGACATCGCCGCGCTCAAGGATGCGATCAAACATGAACTGTTAACGATCCTGCACGCGTCCGAGCGGGCGGGCGTGGCCTCCGAGACGAGCGTGCCCGAACACATCACGCCTTACGTGATGATGATCGTCGGCGTCAACGGCGTCGGCAAAACCACCACCATCGGCAAACTCGCGCAGCGCATCAAGGCCGAAGGCAACGACGTGCTCATCTGCGCCGCCGACACGTTTCGCGCCGCCGCCTCGGATCAACTCGCCATCTGGGCCGAGCGCACCGGCGTGCCCCTTATCCAGCAGAAGTCGGGCACAGACCCGGCGGCCGTCCTCTTCGACGCGCTCAAAGCGGCAAAGGCGCGCTCGTCCGACGTGCTTATCGTGGACACGGCCGGGCGGCTGCACAACAAGTCGAACCTGATGGCGGAGCTAGAGAAGATGAAGCGCATCGCGGGGCGCGAAGTTACGGGCGCGCCGCACGAGACGCTGCTCGTGATTGACGCCGTCACCGGGCAGAACGGGCTGGAACAGGCGCGGCAGTTTCTCAAGGTCGCAGGTGTGACCGGCATCGTGCTCACAAAACTCGACGGCACGGCGAAGGGCGGCATCGCCGTCGCTATCGCCAAAGAGTTGGGTCTGCCAATTCGCTACGCGGGCATCGGCGAGAAGGTGGACGACCTCGTGGTTTTCGATCCGGCGCAATACGTCAACAGTCTGTTTGAGTAACGATTCAGAGTTTGCCACCCGAAACACAAAACGAGCCGGCGCACGGCTGGCGCGCGGCTGAGACGCAGTTGATGCAGCGCGCGCTCGAACTGGCGGCGCGGGGCGTGGGGCAGGTCAGTCCCGGCCCGCTCGTCGGCTGCGTGCTCGCTGACGCGGGCGGCGCGGTGGTGGGCGAAGGCTGCTATCTGTACGAGCAGGTCAAGCATGCCGAGACGCTGGCGCTCGAACAGGCGGGCGCGCGGGCGCGCGGCGCAACCGCCTACGTCTCGCTCGAACCGCACGCGCATCAAGGGCGCACGCCGCCATGTACGACGGCGCTGATTGAAGCAGGCGTGCGGCGCGTGGTCGCAGCCGGCGAAGACCCGAACCCGCTCGTCTCCGGGCGTGGTTTCGCGCACCTGCGCGCGGCGGGCGTTGAAGTTCGCACGGGGCTGTTGGCGGATGAAGCGGCGCGGCTGAACGAAAAATATTTCCATGCGATGCGGCACGCGCGCCCGTTCGTCCATTTGAAACTGGCGTGCTCGCTCGATGGGCGCATCGCCACGCACACCGGCGACGCGCGCTGGATCACGGGCCCGGAGGCGCGCGCGCATGTCCATCGCCTGCGGCGCGAGTATGACGCCATCCTCGTCGGCGCGGGCACGGCCCTTGCCGATGATCCGTTGCTGACAGATCGCTCGGGCCTCGCGCGCCATCGCCCGCTCGTCCGCGTCGTGCTTGACGACCGGCTGCAACTCACGCCGCAGACGCAACTCGCGCAGACCGCGCGCACAACACCCGTCATCGTCTATACCACTGAACAGGCGGACGAGCGCGCGCGTGCGGCGCTCGCCGCTTGCGGCGTCGAAGTCGTGCGTCTGCCGATGGGCGGGCGCGACCTGCGCGCCGTACTCGCAGACCTGTACGCGCGCACGCTCCACAGCCTCTTTGTCGAGGGCGGTGCAACGGTGGCCGGGCGTTTCCTCGATGCCGGGTTGGTCGAAAAGATCAGCTTCATGCTCGCGCCCGTCATCATCGGCGGCGCAGGGGCGCGCATGGCAGTCGGCGGCGCGGGCGCACGACTCGTTGCGGATGCGCCGCGCCTGCGTGACATAGAGATCACGCGGCACGGCGACGACGTGGAGATCACCGGCTACCCGCACAAGCAGTATGGCGAAAAAGAGGCTCGGCCAGAACTTCCTCGTTGACGCGGGCGTGGCGGCGCGCATCGTCGCGGCGCTTGCGCCGGCCGGGCAGACCGTGATCGAGATCGGGCCCGGTCGTGGCGCGTTGACAGCGCACTTGGTCGAACGCGCGGCGCGGGTCGTGGCCGTGGAGTTTGACCGCGATCTGATTCCCTTGCTGCACGAACGTTTCGATGGGCGGGCGAACTTCGAGTTGATCGCAGGCGACGCGCTCGCGGTTGATTTCTGCGCGGCGGTTGCGCCGAGCGCACACGCGCAGGTCGTGGCAAATCTGCCTTACAACATCTCGACCGCCATCCTGCAAAGATTGATCGCGGCGCGCAACTGTCTGACGGAGATGGTGCTGATGTTGCAGCGCGAGGTGGTCGCGCGCATCATTGCGCCGCCGGGCGGGGCGGAACGCGGGTTTCTGTCCGTGCTGGTCGAAGCCTATTGCGAGGCGGAGGCGCTGTTCGATGTTGCGCCCGGTGCGTTTCGGCCCGTGCCGCAGGTGTGGAGCACGGTTGCGCGGCTGCGCGTGCGCCCGCAGCCGGCCGTCGAGGTGGCGGACGAGGCGCTCATGTGGCAACTGGTCAGCGCAGGCTTTGCGCAGCGGCGTAAGACGATCTTCAACAACCTGCGGAGCGCACCGCCCGGCTTAGCCGAACGCATCACGGCACGCGGCGGCGCAGGCGCGCTGCTTACCGTCGCCGCCGTCGAGCCGCAGCGCCGCGCGGAGACGCTCACGCTGGCGGACTGGGGGCGGCTGACACGCGCGCTGGAACTGCCTTAGCGTTGGCGGCGCACACCGTTTTTGTTTGGCTTGCTGTGGCTGCGAAAACAATCTATAAGCTGCGGTCATAGCTCGACACCGCCCACGCGAGTCCGAAGATAGCTTAACAAGCTGGTCTCCGTCCCCGACTACAACTCCTGCGCTACGGTCTCGCCATGCCTTCTGTGGTCTGCACGGCCGGCCTGACCTTACTTGTCCCGACCATCGCAGAGCGCGCCGTCTTCCTACAGTCCTTTCCGGCCATCACGCTGAGCGCATGGTACGGCGCTTGTCGAACTGCTGCGTCTCGGCGGCTTCATCTTTGTGGCGCTCCTCAGCAGCACCACGCGCGCCGCTTAGGCTGAACAGCGTCGGCCGCACGTCGATTTCAAAGCCGGCCAACGTGGCCTGTTGGCCGCTGTGGCGCTTAACTTTAGAGCGGCGGATGCGAGTCCCTGTGAACCGTATGTTATACTTCGGCTTTGTAATAAATCAGCAAGATTAAGCCATTTGTTGCGCAGGCAAGCTGTTAGGCTGGGAGCGAAAAGATTAAGTGAGCAAGGTGATTGAGATAATTCCGCTCGGCGGGATCGGCGAGTTCGGGATGAACTGCATGGCGGTGCGTTACGACGACGAGTTGATCGTCGTGGACGCCGGGATGGGCTTCCCTGAAGAGAGCGCCTATGGCGTGGACGTGTGCGTGCCGGACTTCGAGTTTCTCGAACCGTACCGCGATGAGTTGACCGCCATCGTGCTCACGCACGGGCACGAAGATCACTTGGGCGCGCTCCCTTACATCCTCAAAAAATTCAACGTCCCGGTCTATTGCTCGCACTTCACGGCCGGTCTCGCCGAGAGCAAACTCGAAGAACACAACCTGCTCGACAGCGTGCTCATCCACCGCGTCGAGCCGCGCGAGACGGTCGAGATCGGCGTCTTCACGGTCGAGTTTATCCGCGCCTCGCATTCGCTCATCGACTGTTTCTCGCTCGCCATCACGACGCCGCTCGGCACGATCATTCACACGGGCGATTACAAGGTGGACGAGACGCCCGTCATCGGCGAGCCGATTGATCTGCGGACGCTGCGCCGCTACGGGCAGGAGGGCGTGCTTGCGCTGCTCTCCGATTCGACGAACGCGACCGTGCCCGGCCGCACGCCTTCGGAGCGCGCCGTCATTCCCGCCTTTGAAGAGATTTTCGCCGAAGCCGAAGGACGCATCATCGTCGCGGCGTTTGCCTCGTCCATCCACCGCTTGCAGATCGTCTTCGACGTGGCGCAGCAGTTCGACCGCAAGGTCTGCGTGCTCGGTCGCTCCATGATGAAGAACGTCGAGATCGCCGACCGGCTCGGCTACCTCTACGTACACGAAGACGAGATGGTTTCGCTCGCGGAAGCGCGGCAGATGGCCGACCACGAGATCGTCTATCTCGTCACCGGCTCGCAGGGTGAGCCGCGCGCCGCGCTCTCGCAACTGTCCACGCAGTCTTACAAGGGTCTGAGCATCGGCGAGGGCGACACAGTGATCCTCTCGGCCCGCATCATCCCCGGCAACGAGCGCTCCATCTCGCGCATGATCGGCGACATCTACAAACGCGGTGGCAAGATCATCGACGAGAAGCGCCGCCTGATCCACGTCAGCGGCCACGCCTCGCAGGAAGACATCCGCATCATGACCGAAGCGGTGCGCCCGCGCTACGTCGTGCCCATTCACGGCGAGTATCGCATGCTCTACCGGCACAAAGAGTTTCTGAAGAACCACGTCGGCATCGCCGAAGAACAGATCGTGCTGATTGAGAACGGCGACGTGCTCGAACTCGACGGCGAACGCGCCGCCATCGTCGGTCAAAGCGACATCGGCCGCGTCTTCATAGACGAGAGCGGTTTTGAGGAGATCGACCGCGAGACCGTGCGCGAGCGGCGGCAGTTGGCGGGCGACGGCGTGGTTACGCCCGTCGTCACCATCAGCGAGGCGACCGGCGCGCTCGAAGCGCCGCCCGAAATCGTCACGCGCGGCCTGCTCGGCACAGACGGCGCAAACAGCGGCAACGGCGCAAACGGCTTCGTGCTGAAACTGCAACGCGTCGTCACCGAAGCGGTCGAGAACGCGCCCGCCAACGAGCGCCGCGACATGAGCCTGCTCAAAGAGCGTGTCCGCCTCGAACTCAAACGCTACATCCAGAAACAGACCGGCGCGCGTCCCGTCATCATGCCCGTCGTCGTGCAGATTTAAGCGCCCGAACATTACCGATGCCAGATTCCGGCCAACCGAGGGACGCGGTCGAACTGCTGCGCCGCACGCGGATCGAAGTCGCGCCCGCACCGTTCGTCCTCGTCAGCCTGACGCCGCAGACTTGGGCGCGTCTGCTTGAGCAACCGGAACTCAGCCCGCGCCCCGATGCGCCCTTCATGCTCCTGCGCGACGCACACGAGGTCACGCTGCTGCTTGAAGAGACGGACTGGCTGGCCATGCGCCATGCCGCCCGCGACGCGCGCATCGAGAGCGGCTTCCGGCTCGTCACCTTCAACCTTGAACTCGGCTGGGACGTGACCGGCTATCTCGCCCTCGTCACGGACATACTGGCGCGCGCGCGTATTCCCATCGGCGCGCTGACCGCCTTCTCGCGCGATCACCTGCTCATCAAACAAGCCGATCTCGGCGCGGCCCTCGCCGCGCTCAGCCCGCACGTCGCGGAGTTGTGTTAAAGAAGATGCCTGCCCAATGGTCGGAACAAGTTGTCCTCATCACAGGCGCGTCGAGCGGCATCGGGCGCGCGCTGGCGGTCGAGTTGGCGCGGCGCGGGGCGCGGGTCGGCCTGCTGGCGCGGCGCGCAGACGCTTTGCAGCAGGTTGTGCGCGACATAGAGACGGGCGGCGGGCGTGCGCTGGCGCTCGCGGCGGACGTAACGGATGGCGCGGCGGTGCAGAGAGCGGCCGAGCAGTTGCGCGCGCAGTTCGGGCCGGTTGACGTGCTGGTGGCGAACGCGGGCGTGTCCGGCCGGCTCGGTCTCAAACAGTTTGACGCAGAGGACGTGGCGGCAGTGCTTGCCGTCAACGTGAACGGGGCGGCGAACAGCGTGGCGGCCGTGCTGCCGGAGATGATCGCGCGCGGGCGCGGGCAGTTGGTGGCGATCTCAAGCCTCGCGGCTTATCGCGGCTTGCCGAAGTCCGCGCCCTATTGCGCGAGCAAGGCGGCGCTGACGGCGCTCTTTGAGAGCCTGCGCATAGACCTGCGCGGCACGGGCGTGGACGTAAGCATCATCCATCCCGGCTTTATCAAGACGCCGCTCACCGCCAAGCGCCACACGCGCATGCCTTACCTGATGGAACTCGACGACGCGACGCAAAAGATCGTCCGCGCTATCGAGCGCCGGCGCAAGCTCTATGCTTTCCCTTGGCCGCTGGCGAGCCTTGGCCGCCTCGCTCTCATCATGCCCGTCGCGCTCTACGACGAACTGGCCACGCGCAACTCGTTCCGCGAATAAACAAATTATATTTAGCTTTCGGGCGGTTCGGGGATAGAATGCACGCGCGCCGGGCCACGCCCGCGCGGCTATATGCTGACCATCTCTTCACGCTCAACTTTGCCGGCCAAGGTATTCATGACATGCGGCGCATAGTTGCACTGAGCCTTTACGCCCTATTCTGCTTTGGCCTCTCGGCGCAGGCCTCGGCGCAACCCACGCGCACTGTACCGGTCGATGTGCTCCGGCAATTGCTATCCCTGAGTGCAGCCGCACCGCATACGGCTGACGCCGCCCCGGACAAAGAGCAGGGGCAACATCCATCCAAGTTTTATGACGGCGATAATCCGCCGCCTGACGACGCTCCGGCCGAGGACTTGCTTGATTACTGGAAGGCTCACAGCCACACCGTCGAAGACGTCCCCAAACTGTCCGATGCAGTCAGACAGCGACTGGTCGGAATGTGTGAGGAGCAGCCAGAGATATTGCCAGACCTGTTGGCGCTGTTCGCCAACAACGCGCAGGCTATCGCGCGCGTTAAGAAAATCTACGACGGGGCATCGCAGCGCGACATAGGTATCTGGAGTATGAGCCTGACGGACGTGCGTGCATGGTTGCGGCTCAACAGCAGCTACTTCCTCGACGAACTGCTGGTGCGGGCGCGCGCGGCTCAAGATAGAGAAGGCTACGTTGAGAATGAAGAGGCCTTCAGGGCGCTCGCAAAAATTGACTGGCCGACTGCGGAGATATTGCTGCGCGAGCGGGCGAATGGCGACCAACCGCGTCTTGCCGCCTTGGCCCTCGCCCTCCTCTACCAGCACGCGCGCGAAGTAAAAGCAGCGGATGACGAAGAACAATATCGCACGCGCCTGCAAACGGTCGTCGCTGAGCACGATAGTCCGGCGCGCGCGCGCGCGACGGCTATTGACGTGTTATCGCTCACTGACTGGTCGGGGCGCGATGAATGGTATCTGTCCTTGTTTGCCGACGAGACTTTGCTGAAACCCACCGACGGAGACCGTAACTTTTATCCGCTCACCACTCTCTTCAAAGAAGACCCGGACAAATGGATTCCGGTGATGGCTAACTTGGTCGAGAGCAAGAACACCGTGGTGCAACAGACAGCGGCGAGTTGCTTAGCTCAATATGCCGGCGAGCACCCACGCAGGGATGCCATCTTACCCGTGCTGCGCTGGCTATCGGAACCTGATTGGTTTGATATAGGCAAGCATAATCGTGACTGCTTCGTAATGAGTGTGGAGAAAGTAGAGGTTCCGGAAAGCGTGCCGGGGCTGATCTGGATCATCGAACATGAGGAAGACAATCGTGGGGCGGCGGCATCGGTGGTGGCGCATTACAAAGACCCGCGCGCCATCCCCGTCTTGAAGAAAGTCTTGGCGGAGGAAACTGACGAAGACAGGCGAAGTGATCTCATCGGCAGTCTGCTGGCCTGCGGCGGTCTGTCTGAGGCGGAACAACTCGCCGCGCTGGAAGCTTACGCCGGGAAACTTGCCACGAACGACGGTCGCACAGAGATCGAACATTATCGCGATGCGAGCGACAGCCCGTTATCCGTACTCGTTAGCATCGGCCTATATCTGGCCGAGGATGAGCGCCCGCCCGACACGCTGGTCACGGCGGTGCTGGCGCGCGCGCAAAGTTTACAGCGCACAAATCCGGCGCAGGCGGGTATCTGGCTGGAGATTGCCCACGGCTGGGAGACGCGGCTGATTGATCTGGACATGTTGCGCCGCATCGGCGCAGGCACGGCCGATGCAGCCTCCATTGTGCGGGCGCTGGCGCGTCGGGTCGAGTTGCGGAAGCGGGCCGGCCCCGAACTGCAAGCACTGGCAACTGCGGGCGGCACGACGCGGAGCATCGCCGCCGTCTTGCTCGGCGACAAGGTGCTGGCGCAGCATATTCTTGCGACCGGCAACCAACTCGCGCAAATAGCCCTGCTCGCCAGCGCGCGGTTGACCCAACTGCCATTGCCCGTCGCGCAGGTCGGCACGCTGCTCGGCAGCAAGAATCCGACGCTCGCGCTGGCCGCCGAGAGTTATCTTTTGGCCGAGGACAGCGAAGATGCGGGCCGGCTGGTCTTGGCGCGCCATCCACATGAGGGCTTCATCACTGGCTGGCGCGAGAGTGTCTCGCTCACGGGCGGCACAAACTGCGAAGCTCTGGGCAAAGCTGAAGCGAGTCTCCGCGCTGAACTATTCAAGCAGTCAGCACCGCTAGAAACCATCGCCCTGTTATTGAATGACGAACGACCCCGCTACGTCGTGCGCATCTACGCAGACAAGGTTGTCTATACCGACTACGAGAACGCGGCGCGTTACCGTGAGCGCACCATCACGAACAAAGAACTCGCCCGGTTCAAAAGCGCTCTGACGGATAGCGAGATTATGGAGCCTAACCCGCAGTTCGGCTCGTGCAATTATCGTTGCACGCCTGTGGAATTACTATCGCTGACGCCGCAGAGCGGGCGGCGCGTGTTCAGCCTGGAGATATTGTACGGGTGGAGCGAGATACTGGATATCTTTGCGCGGCTGAGCAAAGGCGACGGCGTTAAGACTCATTATTGGCTGGCGGACGAAATCAAGGGACTGGAAGTCTTGCACGCCGACAACAAACTCCTGGTCAGAGACGTGTGGCAGCAGGGCGCGGACATACGCGTGTACGTTGAGCGGGTGGCGACACCTACAGATGCAGAGCAGCAAGAGCAACCCGACAGCGACACCAACGCACCTGATGACCAGACCGCGCCTGCCAACCAGTCTCAGCCAGAGCCAGCGCGCGCAGAGGCGCGTTTCACTTGGCGTAGCTTCGCCGCCGGCCGCTTAGACGCTGAGGCGCAGCCGCCCGCCGGCCATGCTACCTTCTACGAGCGCACGTTCCAGATCGACACGAGTGTTTTTCCGGTGTGGTGCAACAGGAATCTAGTGCAGGCTATTGCCGGCGACTCGGTTGTGCTTGCGGGCCGCAATCAGGAGGACGGCTTGTGGAAAAAAGCCAGAGGGCAAGAGCGCGTCCGCATCGGCGATGAAGGCGAGTACGAGGCTCCGCTGGTGACGCCGGACGGCAAATGGGTTGTCGTGAGCCAGACTGATGTGGAATCGTCGCAGCCCGCATCTATTGTGCGGCTCAATCTGCAAACAGGGCGCGTGTATCGCGTGGACTTGCCTCCGGCCGATCGGTTCATGCCGCTGGCTTACGTCGCCGCGCATGGTCAAGTGCTGCTGCGACGGGCTAAAAATGTGGTTGGTCGAGGTAGTAAAACCATCGGCCCTAACAAGCCTGAGTTTTACCTGCTCGACGCCGCAACCGGGCGAACGCAACTGGTCACAGGCGACTTTACGCCTTTTCGTCTGGGCAGCAATCGCGCCTTGCAGCCGACGAACAAGCCGGCTGAATTTTGGGTCGCCATACCCGACCGTACAAACAATCAAACGCGTGTCGGACGTTACAGCGTCAGGGATTTTTCTTTCCAGCCATTGCTCGTTGTGCCGCACATTGCTTTCGACGATATGTGGGTTGACGAAAGCACGGCGCAGCTTTACGTGGTTTACGAAGGACAACTGCTGCGCCTGCCTTTGCGCAGCGCACCGTAACGAAGATCGGTCAGAGCTAGTCTGACCGAGCGCAAGCAATCAGGGCCGGCCGCTTACATTATGACCATCTTCCAAGCCATCATCTTCGGACTCGTGCAAGGCTTAACCGAGTTCATCCCCATTAGCTCGACCGCGCACCTGATCTTCGCCAGCCGCGCGCTCGACCTGTTTGCCGGCGAACCCCTGCGCGCCGAACAGACGACCGCCTCAATCGCCATCGTCCAACTCGGCACGCTCGTCGCCGTCATCATCTATTTTGCCGCCGACATTCTCACGATCCTCGTCGCCTTCGTCCGCGACCACCTCGCGCTCCTGCGTGGGCGCAGGGCCGCCAGCATGCGCGCCACGGACGGCTCAATCGTGCAGCGCCGGTTGGGGCTGTCGGACGAAGCGTGGCTGGGCTGGCTCGTCATCATCGGATCGCTGCCGGTCGGCATCGTGGGGCTGCTGTTCAAACACCAGATCGAGGGTGCGTTCACGAAGAACCTGTGGGTGATCGCCACGATGATGATCGTGATCGCGCTCATGCTCGCGCTGGCTGAGCGGGTCGGCGCGCGGCGGCGCGACATGTCTGAACTCGGTCTCAAGGATGCGCTCGCGGTCGGCGGCGCGCAGGTGCTCGCGCTGATTCCGGGCGCGAGTCGTTCCGGTTCGACCATCATGGGCGGCCTCTTCGCGGGCGAAAAACGCGAGACGGCGGCGCGTTTTTCGTTCCTGCTCTCGATGCCCGCCATCGCCGCGAGCGGTCTGCTCGAACTCAAAGAGGCGCTGCACAAACTGCCGCCGCACAGCGGCGTGCCCTTAGCCATCGCCACCATCGTCGCCGGTCTGGTCGGCTACGCTTCGATCTGGTTCATGCTCCGCTTCCTGCGCACGCATTCGACGGCCGTCTTTATCGTCTATCGGCTGATCCTCGGCGTCGTGCTGCTCATCCTGCTCTGGCGCGGCGTGCTTCAGGCGACCGGGTTTTGAAGTGCGTGCGCCGGCCCCCGCGCAGGCTTGCAACGCGAAACGGCGCGCTCTGCCGCGTCTGCTTTCGTCGTTAATCTGTACGTCCACGTTCTGCAATCCTCGCCAATTCGGTTACACTCTTAGCCGCCCCTCCTTGCCGTAAAAGAGTCTCGCAAAAAGAGAGGGCCAGACGCTGGTATGAACGACGACACCAACCGTGAACTGACGCCGCGCGCCACGCAACGCCCGCGCAGCCCGCGCGTCCCCGTCAACTTTTCCGTCGAACTGCGCGGCCAGACGAGCGGCGGCGAGCCGTTCAGCGTGCAGGCCGAGGCCGTGCGCGTCAGTCGCGGCGGCGCAACGCTCATTTCGGACGCAGTCGTAGACGTCGGCGAGGTCATCCACCTCACCGCGCCGTTCGGGCGCACGCTCGCCGCCGAGGTCAACGGCATCTGGACGGACGCCGACGACGGCCGCCAGCGCATCGGCGTCAAACTGCTCGACCCGCACGGGTGGTTTGCTGAATAAAGCATGAACACGGCCAGCCCCAAGCATTGGGCCGTGCGCGGCTACGACGAAGCGCAGGCGCGCACGCTCGCCGCCGCGTCTGGCCTCTCGCCGGTCGTCGCCGGGCTGCTCGCGGCGCGCGGCGTCGAGACGAAGTCGGACGTTGAGCGTCTCCTTCATCCCGCGCTCGCGCAACTGCACGACCCCGCGCTCATGCTCGGCATGGACGACGCCGTGGCGCGCGTCCTGCGCGCCATCGATCATGGCGAACCGATCCTCGTCTACGGCGATTACGACGTGGACGGCACGACGGGCACGGTTGTTCTGCGGCGCGCTCTCTCGCTGCTCGGCGCGCGCACGGGCTTTCACGTCCCGCACCGTTTCACCGAAGGCTACGGCATCCGGCAGGACGTGTTGGAGCGCGCGCAGTTGGACGGCTACAAACTCATCATCAGCGTGGACTGCGGCATACGCGCGCACGAGCCGCTCGTGTGGGCGCAAGCTAACGGCCTCGACGTGATCGTGACGGATCATCACTTGCCCGACGAGGGCGAAGGCGCGCCGCCCGCGTTCGCCGTCCTGAACGCGAACCAGCGCGGTTGCAACTACCCCGATAAACATCTCGCGGGCGTCGGCGTCGCCTTCAAACTCGCGCATGCGCTCCTGCGCGCGCGCGGGCGTGAACACTTGATCAAAGGCTTCCTGAAGGTCGTCGCCATCGGCACGGTCGCGGACGTTGCGCCGCTCGTCGGCGAGAATCGCGCCATCGTCTCGCTCGGTCTGGCCGACCTGCCGAACGCGACCAATCCGGGCTTGCGCGCCTTGATGGAGGTGGCCGGTTGTGGCGACGGGCACAGCATGCGTTGCAGCGATCTCGGCTTCCGGCTGGGGCCGCGCATCAACGCGGCGGGGCGCATGGACGCCGCCCGCGCCGTCGTCGAACTCTTCGAGACGAACGATCCGGCGGAAGCGCGCCGCCTCGCGCAGCACCTCGACGCGCGCAACCGCGAGCGACAGGTCGTGCAGCAACAACTGACCGAGCGCGCGCTCGCAGACTACGCGGCGAGCGGCGATTGCAGCGCGGTCGCGGTGGTCGCAGGGCAGGGCTGGCACAGGGGCGTCGTCGGGCTGGTCGCGTCTAAGCTGGCCGAAAAACTTGGGCGGCCCGCCGTCGTCATCTCGCTTGACGAAGACGGCACGGGGCACGGCTCGGCGCGCAGCTTCGCCAACTACCACCTGCTCGACGGGCTGACCGCCTGCGCGCACCTCTTCGACAGCTTCGGCGGGCACGCGCAGGCGGCGGGCTTGCGCATCCGCCGCGAGCGCTTAGACGAACTGCGCCGCTGCCTGCACGAGCATGCGAGCCAGCGCCTGACCGAAGCGGACTGTCGCCCCACGCTCTACGTTGATGCGGAACTGCCCGCCTCGGCGCTCACGCTTGAGTTGGCCGCAGAACTGCAACGGCTCGAACCGTTCGGCGCACAGTGGCCCTCGCCCGTCTTTTACACGCGCAACTTCCGCGTCGTGCAGGAGCCGCGCGTCCTAAAGGAGCGCCATCTGAAAATCCACGTACAAGGCGACGACGGGCGCGCACACGAAGCCCTCTGGTGGGGCGGCGCAGAAAGCGCGCCTGCAACGCCGCGCGCAGGCGAACGCATCGAACTGGCCTACGAGCTTGAGACAAACACGTGGCGCGACGAGACACGCGTACAGTTGAATGTCAAAGACATGAGAAAGCAGTGACGAGTGACAAGCGCCGAGTGCCGAGCAAGAAGAAATTCTTATCTCGGCACTCGGCACTTGTCACTCGGCACTGTAGTTAAGATGCAGGAGATAAGACGCAGACGAGATGTGGTGCTGATCGGCGTGCGGGCGCGTGCGCCGTTGGTGGCGCGTGTGTTGGCGCTCATGGTGCTGGCGGCCGGGCTGATCTACGTGGGCGTCACGTATAACAAGGCGCGGAAGGTGAAGCAGTTTGTGATGCACGGCGGGCCGGCGGAACTGTCCACGCGGGTCGTGAGTCGTGTGGATCATTTCGAGCGGCGCGTGACCGAAGGAGACCGGCAGACGATGCTGCTGCGCGCGGCGCTCTATCTCTCTTACGACGACGGTCATCACGAGCTACAGGACGTGCATCTGGAATTTTATCCGCAGACGGGCGGCACGGATCAGGTCAACGCGCGGCAGGCGCTCTACTATTCCGAGAACGAGACCGTGCAGTTTCACGGCAGCGTGCAGATCGAGACGCGCGACCGCCTGAAGGTGCAGACCGAGCAGATGGCCTACAACGTGCAGGCCGAGACGGCGAACGTAGACGTGCCCCTGACGTTTACGCGCGACAATATCGAGGGGCGCGCAGACGGCGCACGCGTCTTGGCGAAGGAGAAGAAGTTCGAACTGCACGGCAATGTAGCGATCACCGTGCAGCCCGGCGCAAAGGACGCGCAGACGCCCGCCAGCCCGCGCAGTCGCCCCGTGACCGTTCATTCGTCGGGCGCGAGTTTCGATCAGGCGCAGGGCTTACTGCTGTTCTACGGCGGCGCGACCGCCGAGCAGGAGCGCGACATCATGAGCGGCGAGACGATGACCGGCTGGCTCACGCCGCAGCGCAAGCTGACGCGTCTGGAGACGAAGGGCAACGCTTACCTGCGCACGATGGACGAAGGGCGCGCCGCCGAAGTCCGCTCCGCCGACATGAACTTCTACTTCGACGCGGATCAGCGTTTGGAGCATGCGACCGCCAGCACGAACGTGCAGGCGCGCTCGCTCGACGCCGATGCCGAAGTGCAGTTGAACGCGCCGACCGATGCGCAGCTAACGTTTGTCCCGCAGGGCGACCGCAGTCTGTTGAAAGAGATGCGCGCCGGGGGGCGACCGGTCGTCACGCTGGCCGCGCCGAAGTCGAAGGCGAACGACCCGCGCGCCGCGAACAAGCGGCTGACGGCCGACAACGTGCGTCTGTTCTGGCGCACGTCGGGGCGCGATCTGGAACGCGCCGAAGCGGTCGGCAATGCCGAGTTGATCGTCGAGCCGTTGCAGGCGTCCGCGAAAGCGGATCGCAAGACGCTCAACGCGCCCCGCTTCGACTGCGACTTCTACGAGACGGACAATCTGGCCAAGACCTTCACCGCGACGGGCGGCGCGAAAGCCGTCTTCGTGCCCACGCAGCCGAGCGCGCAGCGCGGCACGCGCACGCTCACCGCGCCCAAGATCATCGCCGCCTTCGTGCGCGAGACGCAGGACGCCGAGCGCGTGGATGCACAGGGCGGCGCGCAGTTCAACGACGGCGACCGCAACGGTCAGGCGGAGAACGCGACCTACACGGCCGCCGATGCGATGGTGCGTCTGCGCGGCGGCGAACCCGTCGCATGGGATTCGCGCGCGCGCATCAAGGCGACCGAGATCGATTCGGACACAAACGCGCACGTCTCATACGCGCGCGGCAAGACACAGACGACCTATTACAGTCAGGAGCAGACGGGCGGCGCAACGCCGTTCAGAAACGTCAAAAGCCCGGTCTTCATCGTCGCCGCGAGCGCCGAGTTTCAGCACGACACGGGGGTCGGCATCTACACGGGCGACGCGCGCACGTGGCAGGACGACAATTTCGTGCGCGCCGATAAGATCACGCTGCGACGCGAACAGAAGCGCATGGAGGCGGACAACAACGTGCAGAGCGCCATCTATCAGGCGCGCCGCAAGGATGCATCGGGCAACCGCGTAGTCGTGCCCGTCTTCGCCACCGCGCAACGCATGTTCTACTCGGACGCGGATCGCATCGTCCACTACGAGACGAACGTGGACATCAAACAGGGCACGGAGCGGATCACCTGTGACGTGGCGGACGTGTACCTGACGAAAGAGGCGAACGAGGTGGAACGCACCATCGCGCAGCGCAACGTCGTGCTCACGCAGCCCGGCAAACGCGGCACGGGCGACCGGGGCGAATACGTGGCGGCCGATGAGACGGTCGTGCTCACCGGCAACCCGGCGCGCGTCGAAGACCCGGCGCAAGGCAACTCCGAAGGCCGGCGCATGACCGTCTACCTGCGCGAGAACCGCGTCGTCTCGGACAACCCCGGCGGGGCGCAAGCTACGGGGCGCGTCCACTCGTCGCACAAGATCAAGAAGCAGTAGCCGGTTGAAAAATCGCGCGCTTTGGTTTTCAATCTCAACACCTTGAGCACAGACTTGCAGCTTGACAATGTGACCGAAGCCGCGCCGCGTGCGGCTGAGGTTGACGTGCCGGAACGCGCGCGGCTTAGTCCGTCGCAGACGGCGCTCGTAGCCACCGATCTTGTGAAGACCTACGGCCGGCGGCGCGTGGTGGACGGCGTGAGCCTGCACGTGGAGCAGGGCGAGGTCGTCGGGTTGTTGGGCGCAAACGGGGCGGGGAAGACGACGACGTTCTACATGATCGTCGGCCTTGAGCGCCCCGAAGCCGGGCGCGTGCGGCTCGGCAAACGCGACATCACGAAGCTGCCGATGTACCTGCGCGCGCGGCTCGGCCTCGGCTATCTGCCGCAGGAGCCGTCGGTCTTTCGCAAGCTGACGGCCGCCGAAAATATTCTGGCCGTGTTGGAGACGATGCCGATCCGTCGGCGCGAGCGGTTCAAGCGGCTCGAAGAGTTGCTGCAAGAGTTCGGCATCGCGCATGTGCGCCACACGCGCGGCGACTCGCTGTCGGGCGGCGAGCGGCGGCGCACAGAGATCGCGCGGGCGCTCGCCACCGAACCGCAGTTCATCCTGTTGGACGAACCGTTCGCCGGCATAGACCCGCTCGCGGTGGACGAGATACAGAAGCTGATCCTGTACCTGCGCGGGCGCGGCATCGGCATCCTGATCACCGATCACAACGTGCGCGAGACGCTGGGCGTGACCGACCGCGCCTACATCATGGCCGACGGGCGCATCTTCCGGCAGGGTGCGCCGCTCGCGCTGACGGAAGACCCGGAAGTGCGTCGCCTCTACTTGGGCGAAAAATTCCGGCTCTAAGTCGGCCTGAAGTTCGCTGCACGCGGCCCGCCAGATAGGTTATAATCTCCCCTGTCGCTCGTAACCGCGACGCAAGCATTCCAATTCACGCAGATTTTTCATGGGCGAAGTTTTAGCGCAAAGGTATGTCCGTTAAGCTCACCACCAATCTCTCGCAACGTCTGGTGCTGACGCCGCAGTTGCGCCAGCGCATCGAGATGTTGCAGATGACTTCGCTGGAATTGAGCGAGTTGATCCAGCAGCAAATGCTGGAAAATCCTGTGCTCGAAGAAGTGCCCGCGCAGGAGGAGAAGCGCGAACTCGAAGAGCATATTCTTGATCAACTCTCGTCCGGCAATAACGAGCTTGACGCGGCCGCGGTCGCTGCGGCGACCGCTGAACTCGGCCCCGCCGCCGCGAACGGTTCCGGCGACGCGGCGACGAACGAAACCCTGCTGGCGAGCGCCGACGCGCCGGAAGTGGTTGCGCCGACCGAGGGCGGCGAGGAGTTCGAGGGCGAGCCGGTCGAAGCCGAGCGCGACTCGTTCGAGGAGATCGATTTCGGGCGCGAGTTTCAGGAGTATCTCGATCCGGGTTACAAGACGCAGGAGTGGGAATACCGGGACGACGAACCGACCTTTGAACAGTTTCTGACGCGCCCCATCTCGCTCGCCGAACACCTGACCGAACAGTTGCACTTAAACGACGTGCCCGAAGAGTTGATCCCGGTCGCAGAGGCCGTCATTGGCAATCTCGACCCGGAGGGGCGCGTCAACGCAACGAACGAAGAGATCGCGGCGCTCGAAGGCTGGCCCGAAGAGTTGGTCGAAGAGGCGCGCCAGTTCGTCATGCGCCTCGACCCGGTCGGCTGCGGCGCGCGCGACGTGCGCGAGTGTCTGCTCGTCCAACTCGAAGCGCGCGGCGAAATGGACAGATTGGCCGTCCAACTCATACGCGAGCACGCGCTCTCAGACCTGCAACAGCACAAGCTGCCGAACCTCTCGAAACAGTTGAACGTGCCGATTGAAACGCTCCTGAAAGAGTTGGAGTTGATCCGCACGCTCGATCCTTATCCGGGCCGGCGCTACTCTGCGGACGAGGCGATCCTGATCGTGCCCGAAGTCTTCATCGAAAAGATTGACGATGATTACGTCATCTACTTTGCCGACGACGGCAGTCCGCGCCTGCGCTTAAACACCGGCTATCAGCAGATGTTGGGGCAGCCGGACACCAGCAAAGAGACGCGCGATTTCATCAAGGACAAGATGCGCTCGGCGGTCGATCTGCTGCGCAACATCGAGCACCGGCGGCAGACCATCTATCGCGTCGTTGATTGCATCGTGCGCCGGCAGCGCGAATTCTTAGATAAGGGCGTGCAGTACATTCGGCCGATGATGTTGAAGGACGTGGCGGAAGAGACGGGCATGCACCTTTCGACCATCTCGCGCGTCGTCAATCGCAAGTACGCGCACACGCCGCAGGGCGTAATCGAGTTGCGCCGCTTCTTCACCGAAGGCATGGTCAACGTCGAGGGCGAAGAGGTTTCGACGCGCATCATCAAATTGCGGATCAAAAAATTGATCGAGGAAGAGGACACGTACAACCCGATCACCGACGATCAGATCGTCAAGATTTTGATCAAGGAAGGTATTAAATTGTCGCGGCGTACGGTGGCGAAGTACCGCGACCAGATGCAGATTCCCGGCTCGCGCGAGCGCAAAGCGGTCGTCTGACGGCACGGCGTAAGGAAGCATGCGGGGGCCAGCGCACATGAACCGGCCCGACAGTAGACGAGCGCGGCCGTTAGTCTATTATCGCGTGCATGTGTGTGCTGGTGCGCTGTGCGAGTCGCCAAGGTTTAGCAGTTAGTCAAATCAAGCAGGCCCGCAGGAGCGCGGCGCGGGGGTGATTGCGTTTCGCCCGCAAGGTCGTTCTTTTGCGTGGGCATCAGGGGAGGGAGAGCAGCTTATGAAATTCGAGTACACGGGCCGGCACATGGATGTGACCCCCGCCATCCGTCGGCACGTCGAGGAGCACTTCAGCAAGATCGACCACATCTTCAACGACACGACCGCCAGCGCCCACATCATCATCGAGGTCGAGAAGAACCGGCAGATGGGCGAGGTGCTCGTCCACTGGCGCGAGCACACGCTGACGGCGCGCGACATCAACGCCGACATGTATCAGGCGCTGACGCGCGCCATCGCCAAGATCGAGAAGCAGGCCATCAAACTCAAGAAGAAGATCATCGAGCGCAAACAGAGCGCGCCCGCCCTTGCCACGCTCGCGCCTGACAACGGGCGCGTCGAAGCGGCCGAGCGCGGCCCGCGCATCATCAACGCGCGCCGCTACAACATTAAGCCGATGACTCCCGAAGAGGCCGCGCTCCGCCTCTCCGAAGACAGCAACCAGTTTCTCGTCTTCCGCGATGCGGACACCAGCCGCGTCGGCGTCCTCTACAAACGCAAGGACGGCAACTACGGGCTGATCGAACCGTAAGTTACGTGTTCATCTGCCGAACGGCAATCAGACAAGGGCAAGGCGCGCGGCGCTTGCCCTTTTTCATTGTGTGCGCAAGTGTGATTCTTGCTAAGCTCCTATGCCTTTGCCATAATGCCGGCGCGCGGGCCTGTAGCTCAACGGATAGAGCGACGCCCTCCTAAGGCGTAGGTTGGAAGTTCGAGTCTTCCCAGGCTCATTTCTGGCGGGCGGCGTTATTTACGCCGCCTTTTCTTTGGCCTGGTGTCAAGTTCGGCGTCGTGTTGTGTGACGTTTATGCGAGCCATGCGAGTCATTATTCGTCGCTAAAGTTGATACCTCCGGCGGCACGAACTGCGCGACGGCGGCCGTTGCGGCGCGGCGCGACTTGACGGTCGCGTGTGAGTAGCGCAAAAGCATTGTGCGGTCAGAGTGCCCGGTCTGCGCCTGCACCGTGCCGATGTCGTAACCGGCATCGAGGAGTGCCGTTGTAAACGTGTGCCGCGTCGTGTGCGAGACGATGCCGCCGGGCGTCTTCAGACCCCACGGGATATTGAGGTCGCGCGCCGCCCGCCTGACGACCTCGACGAGCGCGCGCACGTCCACCGCCTGCCCGCGTTTGATGTCCGAGGGAAAGACCCACTCGCTCGCCGGCACCTGCGCGCTCTTACGCGCCCGTAAAAGCGTCAGCAGATCGTCGGGGAGAAACACCAGCCCCTCGTCGCCCGTCTTCGTCTGGTCGATCTTGAGCGCCCCGCAATGCCAGATGACATCCGTCCACCGCAGCCGGGCGCGCTCGCTCCCGCGCTGCCCCATCTGTAGCCCCAACTGAAAAAAGAGCGCGGCGTCTAAGCGGGCCCGATAGGCGCGCAAGGGTTCGCCGTGCTTGAAATACTCATGCACCTGGGCGCGCGGGCGGCGCAGGTACGAGATGAGCCGGTGTGCGACCTCCGGCGCGATGACGACCGTGTGTGTGCGGCTTAGTCGTCACGCTCGAACTCCTCGAACGCTACGCGCGCAACCAGACGCCGCCGCCCGGCGCAGGCTGGGTCAACGTCGCGCTGCGCGAGTGCAACGGGCATGAGCAGGTCAAACGCTGGCTTGAGCGGGCACGTGCGCCGGCCCGCGCCGCGCCCGCCTTACTCGACCCGGCGAACTGCCCCGACTGCGAGGGGCGCGGACTCTATTACCCCGACGGCGCGCGTGGCGGCGTGGCGAAGTGCGCGCACAAGGGGCTGCGCGCCCGGCTGGCCGAGCGGGCGCAGGTCGAGGCGCAGGGGCACGATCCGCCGGCGGCGCGTGCGCCGTGAGACGTAGGTTTTTCACCCTGAAATTTTCTTTTCGTTTGGAGTGCCGTGATGAGTTCGCAGGCTGAGCAACATGCCGGTAAGTCCCGCCTCATGGGTTACGTGCCCGCCCATGTGCGCGCCGAAGTCGAGGCCCTCGCGTGGCCCGAGTACCTGCGCGACCCGGATGCGACCGAAGCGACGAACAGACGGCTCAGGCGCGAGTTGCAGGCATGGCGCAGCGTAGCGACCTTTGCGCTCCTTGTGGCGACCGTGTTGTTCGTGCTGTTGGCGTTGGCGCTTATGAGGATGCTGCGATGGGGACTTGCTACTGCGCCCGCATCGTCTGGCTGGCGCTCGGCTGCGTGGTCGGGCTGGTCTGCGTGCTGCTGGGCGAGTGAGAGGATTAGTCGCCGCCGGAGGTTATGACGTCCTTACAGCCGCCGGTGGTGATTATGCCTTTGCAGCCACCGCCCATGATGCCGAAGAGGCCGCATAGGATGACGCCCTTGCAATTGGTGTGGATGACACCCATGAGAATTTACTCCGTCGTTAAACCGGCTCAACCGCCCCAGATGATGCCGAAGCAGCCGCCCATAAGGACGCCTTTGCAGTCGGGCCACAGCACGCCGAAGCATTCAGCGCCCATGATGCCGCTCGGAATCAAGATGCCCTTGAGGTTCGGGAAGATAACGCCCATTTTAGTCGCCGCCGGACGTGATGACGCCCTTGCAGTCAGGGTAGATGATGCCTTTGCAGCCGTCGCCAGTTGTGATGACACCTTTGCAGTCGCCGCCGGTCATGATGATGCCTTTGCAGTCGTTGCCCGTGCCGATTATGCCGTAGTTGTTCATGGCGCGGGAGTCTAGCACCGGAGAGTAGGAAAGGGAAGTTTAAGGATGAACGGATTAACGATTCACGGTCTCAGTCTCACGCGCCCGTGGCCATTCGCTTTCGTCGCCGGGCCCGAGCTAGGTCAGAAGCGCATCGAGAACCGCGTCTGGACGCCGCCGAAGCAGTTGATCGGGCACTTCCTCGCGCTCCATGCCGCGAAGTCTTGGGCCGAAGATGATCGAGCGCGCATCGCGGAGTTAATGCAGATGGACGTGCCGGGCAAGGCGGACTCGCCGCACAGTCAGATATTCGCGGTGTGCCAGTTGGTGGGGTGGATTGAGCACGACGGCGATGAGCGTTTACTGCCGACGCAGCGCAAGTGGTTCTTCGGGCCGTATGGCTGGCTGCTCACATCGTTCGTGCGCTTGCACAACCCCGTGCCATGCGCCGGCGCGCAAAAGCTGTGGAACTTCAATGCAAAGCTGGACGTGCTCGCGGCGTTGCGCGAGTCTTACCGCGAGTCAACCGTGAGGTTAAAACTGGCATGCACGCTGGCACACACTCAACCGCCGCAAGGCGCGCAAGGCATCTGGCGTTATGTCCAGATAGACGCGCCGCACCCTATCAGCCGCACGCCGCGCTGACGGTTAAGCTATCGTCAGTAAGTTGCTTGACATTTGAATCATCCTATTCATTGACACGCCCTCACCCCTCTTATAGCATCCCCGCGCTAACACGCGCCTGAGCCTCACGTTCATTGGTCGCTAGTAGGGTGTGGTTAAAGTCGAGCTGTGGAAGTGTTAGCCCGCCTTGAGCGGTAATTATCGGCTTTTATGGTATTAGACCGCTACTGGCGGTCTAATTCGGCAGCAGATGACAAATGCCGCCATCGTCGGTCTAATTAGCGTTGGGCGCTACCCTCTCCTGTTCTAGGACATGTTATGAGTAACGAACATTCAGACACCTGTAAATTCTTATGCACGGAAATTAATAACAATCGTAGGCATTATAGTAATCTTAGATTTGCTATCTTTAGCGTTTATTTTGCTGTGTTAGGAGGTATAGCGTCAATTTCCTTCGGGTTTGTAGAAATCAAGTCTGGTGATGCAGCCACCATGACCTTTTGGGCTAGGTTTGGTGGTCTGTTTTTCACTCTGGTTTTCTTCTGGTTCGAGATTCTGTGTACATTGAACTTGCTACATTATCAAAAAGTCGCAAGGGAATTGCCCCAACCATATAGAAAGGTGACTACTTGGGAGCGAAGGCGCTTTTTGTGGGCATTGTATGCAACGTGGAGTCTATATGTGGCCCTTGTTGTATTTTGGATTGCAGCATTGTATCGCAGCTGCGCCTAACAACGGCATGCAGCCGACTGTGAGTCAACTTGCATGTCATCGTGAGCTTGGTCGTACCGCAGTTGAATGCGCGGCGAGTGATGCCGGGCGTTAAGCCTCGGTGATTAGGTATATGGAGACGAGTAAATTATATGGACAATGCCTTTCGACAAAGTGTGATTCAGGATCTGGAAAAGTCTGGTTTTGGCTCTGAGATGAGAGCAATAAAGATATTCTTATCGGAGCAATGGTCGTGTTCGGGAAGTCCTAACTACTTTGATAAAGATGAGCAAAGGACAAGAGAATGTGATCTACAAGCACATAGGATGTTAATGAAAAGGCTTGAGAACGATAAGTACATACAAAGCTTTTATCACATAGTCGCAGAAGTTAAGAAATCGGAAAAGCCTTGGGTGGTTTTCAGGGAAGACCTTTCAGAAAGCCCTTTAAGAACAGGTGACGCTTGGAACAATCTAACCTTTTCTGTAAATTTACCATTCAAGCCTAGTCGTTTATTCAAAGATATGACTTCGGCATCGCTTATCTCGCAACTGAAGTGGCGAGGTTATGGGGCTCATGAATGTTTCAAGAAACCTGATAGCCCGTCCAGATGGTACTCATCGTGTATGTCCGCTTGTAAGGCTGCTGAACATGTCCTTGAAGGAGAATCTTGGCAATATAAGGAAGACCCAGCAGAGAAGGCTGATATATATGAAAATCCTCCGTATTTAGTATTCGTAAAGCCTTTGGTCATTCTGGATGGGATTCTTTTAGCTGCCGACCTAAGTGACGAAGGAGAGATGAGTATAGCCGAAATCAATGCCGCACCTATGGATTTCTATTTCAAATCCAAAGCTTATAATAGATCATCATATAGACCTGACATTGTCACTATAAATGGTCTCAGGGATTATATTCAATTGAGTAACATACGTCACGATCATATTCATCAAGGATTATTAAGAGAGTCACGAATCGAGGCCTAACGACTCATTCACCGGAGCATCATAACACCCCTATCAATTTATTAATCGTCCCTTCCTACCCCAAAGATTAGCGCAGGGGCTTTGCCGATAACCACTCAACGGAAGGGCGCGCGATACCGCCACACTTGGGATGATTCAAAGGTCTAACCCACACCGCCGCGTGTGATTCGACAATCATACCGCGCGGCAGTAGATGACAAATGCCGCCAGCGGCGGTCTAATTAGCGTTGGGCGCTGGAAGCATAATTCTTTTCAAAGGAAAGAATGATTATGTCAGTTACTATTGGCAAGAATACAGAGCTAATTCTACGCGGCGGCTTGTGGTTGCCATTCTTGTTTCTAACTGATCTTTTGGCTAGCCTGTTTCAAGTTCCAGGCCACTACCGTAATTGGGTAGCGTTAGCTGTGGCAGTCGCATTAACTTTCATCATAGTAGCTTACTCGCTAAAGAGGGGTGGCGCTATTCACGTTCTAACAATAACACCCCTAATCACCCTTGCCCGGCGTGTTATCCTGATTCTGTCTATAATTGGCTGGTTTACAGTAATGCTTACTCTGCTAGAGTTATTGCCACATTCCCGCAATTTCTTCTCAGCCATAGCTCTAATAACAATTTCAACATTTATCCTGATGATTAATCACCTTGAAAAGAAGTGGCAGCAGTGAAGAGTTTCACCGCACCTAACAACTCATTCAACCGGAGCGGAATCAGCTTGGATGTCATCCGCAAGACTCGGATGCTTGGTTCGTTGTTTCCCGCCCGGTCAATCGCGGCGTTGGGCGCTTTTTGATTTGTATAAGGAGGTAACTTATGGCTTCGCTCTATGGGACAGCTGTTCATTCAGACGGTTCAAGAGTTGACCGCACCGCGCGTATCGGTACTTCATGGAATAGTACTGTCGCATTCCCGCGGATGGGTAAATACGAGTTGGATTTGGGCAGTAATCCTAGAAAGGAGATTACCGTGTACGTTGACGGAATGAAGTATGCCAAAATCTATGTTGAAGGTGACACCCGTTTAGATATCAAACTTTAGCCTAATGAAAACTAGAAAGGTAAATTTATGCAGAGATGGGAGTATCTAGTAGTTGCCTTTCAAGACGAGTCCATTTATACAGTGAATGGAAAACGCGTTCTTGCCCAGCATATTTTTAAGTGGGAAAATAAATTTCTAGAGCTGAAACATAAGGTGCTTAATGAGTTCGGGATAAACGGGTGGGAACTTGTCACAGGTGATCCGGGAGTATACGTTTTTAAGCGCCCAAAATCTGAATAACAAATTTACAGGCAGCTTTCTATATATATTCAACGCCGCGCCCAACAACTCATTCAACCCGACGCCTCAATAGCATTCTTTTCATGTTTGTCTTTGCATATCAGATAGAATGCTGCTCGCTCGGCGCGGGTTAATTCGGGCGTTAGCCGCCTATTGGCAGACAGTGTAGGGGGATGACAACATGAAGTTTTTAAGCTTAGAGCGTCTTGAAGGGCCGGGGAAATCTGTAGATGAAAACTTTGAGATAATGAGCCTTGAGTTAATCAAAGCAGACTTACCGTCACATGAATCCTTTCGATTGTCTGCTCCTGATGGCGGAATAGACATTTATTCTAGAGCCACCACAGAGGATGGTGTCAATCTCGCCTTTCAGTGCAAGGCGTATCCCACTTTTAGGTCAAGCCTCGTACAAGCCGTTGCAAGATCAGCACGCGCCGCGCTTTCTTCTTCCGGGGCATATCCTTGGAATAGATACCATTTAATAATCCCGTTCGTTCCCACAAGCATCCAACGGGCGAAGCTAGAGGAAGTACTTCGCGAATGCCATACGTTACCCGAGATATATCTTCCTCACATTGTCGATGGTGACGAACTGGAGGCCACTCTTTTCAGGCACCCTGCTGTAGCTCGCCGATTCTTTCCAAGCCTTATTGTTGTTACTCCATGTGAGCAAGCGAGAATCCTTCTCGGCTACCCCGATGATCCCACAATGCTTCAGCTTGAGCTTAGAATCCACACATGGAAACAGACGCTTCCGGTCACGGTTAGCCCTATCGCCAAAGCTGGCAGTTTATTGCAAATGCTTATCGGGCAACTCACTCTGCCAATCAAAGGCTCAGTTACATGTGTTGGTATTGAACATTATGATGTTAACTGGGAGTTGATTCTTGAAGGAGAACCAGAGCGCGTTCTTGATCCAGAAAGGGCTCTACCTGAACAGGGGATAGCTTCGGGGGCTACAATATTCCTCAGGTACAGTTATTCGGTTACAGGTGGCGGGGCTTTTTTAAGCGGACTTAATAGGGCTTATCAGCCTGAACAATATTTGTTCTATACAATTCTTGACTCTCACTTTGAGCGTAAAATACATATGAAGCCTGAAGGGGTTAGAGAATTTGAAGATAAGTTTAGTTATTGGCTAGATTTTGAGTTGAAATCTCGTGAATCTGTTTTGCAAAAGGATCTAGAATAGTATTACGCACGGCGGCTAACAAAGGCATGCACCCGACGCTCCGTCAGCATGCCTCTCATGTACCTTGAATTGGGGCGCGGGTGATGCCGGGCGTTATGCCGCTTCGCGGTGCTGAGAAATCTTATGAGTAATCTGATTCTTCCAGAGCTTGCTACGATAAAATTAAAAACTCTAATCTCGCAGGGGAAATATAAGCCGGGCTTAGAGCAAGATTATCGCCTCCCGAATATTGTATTCAGTGTTGATACTCATGCTAGGCGTAAGAACGATTACCATTTAGGTCCCTTCTTCAGTGATGAAAATGGATTGGTCACAATCACGCGCGAGCTTCTGGATATTTATGTTGAGGCAACCTTAGAATCCGGGTTGATGGATTATACCCACATCTCCGATTGTTATTCGCTAATCGAGATTCGCCTTTGGTCAGATAACGATTTGGAGAGAGCCATCAGAGGCAGACGAACTTGGGGATTGCTGAAAAGAGAAAAGAATCTTTGGAAATCTCCCGAAGAATTGATCGAGCGGTTCCGTAATGCCAATAATCGGAATCTGCTGATTGCCGAAGGATTCAGTCATATTCGAGATGAATGGGATGGCAGTAAGCAGGAATTTGCCTATGATTTCTATGTCACGCCGAAATAGAAAGCTGCTCTTTAATTCAATCGGCGGCATAACAACTCATTGAACCGGAGCGCGAATAGCGCGGCTTTCATTCGTCAGCTTGGATGCTTGTTTCATTGAATGCGCGCCCGGTTAATTCGGGCGTTAGACCCTTGCGTGAAAAGTCAACGATGATTAAGAAAGCGCCGTGGCAGAATCGCCCAGAGGCTAAAGTAATCGGAAAGATTTTTTCCGCCTTTCCAGAAACTACGCCGCCTGATGATAAAAACATTGTTGCCGCAGAACCAGCACACCTGACGGTGTGTGACTAGTGTCGTGACGCACAACAATACTTCGTGGGAAAGACGAGGGAAGATATTCTTTATGATGAGCGATATTACTCGCATCTGGTAAACGCCTTTAGTTTCTTTACCCCGCAGACCTGGCATTACTATTTGCCGGTATTCTTAATCCAGGACTTGCTCCGTGGACGGCATAGCTTTAACTTCTTCTGGCATAATGATGAGCCTATAGTTATGGAAGGGTTTTGGCCGCGGCGGGTCACACTGCTGAGTGGGCAGCAGGTCGAAGTGCTTTTGGAATACTTGGAAAGCCATACGGCATACGCCGAAAAGTTTGGGCATGAAGAAGAGTTAGGCAGGATTGTTGAATGGTGGCGAAGTGTATATGAAGAGAAGTCCGCATCTATTTCGGGACGGGTCTAACAACGGCATGCACCGGACGCGCAATCAGCAGACTTCACATCTACAATGGCCCGTGCGCGCCGGTGATGCCGGGCGTTATGCTGCTGTGTTAGGAGCATGTTATGGAAGAAAAACTAAGCAACCGAGCTAATCACGCATCGAAAGTATCTTCAGCCGGACTCTTATTTGGCTGCGCCGTGTACTGTCTGATGAAGTTATGGTTTCACGACTATGTGTCAGCAGGCGTCGGCGGTTTTCTGGGCGTGCTATTCATATTCCCCTTTACGCCCGTTCAAAGGATAAGTTTTCCTAGGTGGCTCTGTGTAGCTGTACTTGTTGGGATTGTGCTCTCTCTGAGCGCTCTAGTGCCTGTATGGTTAAGCCTGTGGCTTCCAGAACCTATTGCCTTTGGCTTGGTATTATTTGCCGTTGGTTTAGGCATATACTGGCTGCCTTCTTTAAGCTCGGAGAAATTTCCTAGCATAAGTTTTGGCGCATGGGCGCTTAGCTGTGGGCTTCTTGTCTTGTTCCTAGCAGCGTTGAATAGCTTGAAGTATATGTTCTGAATGAACAATTTAGGCATGAAGCGCAGCATAACAACTCATTGAACCCGACCGCCCTTAGCATGCCTGTCATGTACGTTTATTGGTTTCATTCGGCTTGAATGGTATCGTCGGGCGGCGGGTTAATTCGAGCGTTGGGCGGCTGCTCGTAACTTTGGTGCGTCTTAAATAGAAAAATGCCTTCGTGTGATTTAATTGTGATTGCTGGTGCGCCTGGGAGCGGTAAAACTACCGTCGCAGACCTTCTGCACAGCACGTTAGCATCGCCATATATTGATTTCGGCTATATCCGAGAATTTCATCTCGACCGAGAGTGGAAAGACCAAAGCCCGCAGGAAGAACAAATGTCCTTTGAGAATTTGGTCTACCTCCTCAGAAACTATATTAGGTACGGCTACAAAAATATCATCGTGACTGATTTACAAGATTTTCGAGTGCAACAGATACCCGTATTGTTTGCCGGGCATAGTTATCTTATTGCCACTATGGTTATCAGTAGCGATGATGAATTGGCTCTGCGTATTGAGAAGCGAAATGACGGGTGGCGAGACATTGAACGCGCTCTGGCTTGGAACAAACAAATTCAGGAACGTCCGTTACTTATCGGCGAACACCGGATTGATAACACGCATAACGAACCGGAACGGACGCTTGAAGTGATTTTACAGATCGCAAAAGAATGCTAAGTCGCTTTGCTAAAGAGGTGTGCATCTCAACTCAACGCGACGCCCAACAAGTCATTGGAGATGAGGCCCCGATAGAGGGCCTCTCATCATGCTTCCTTCGATGTAAGTTGAATGCTGTTCGCGGGGCGCATCTCAATTCCAGCGTTAGGCGTCGGTAACAGATGGGACAATACTTATACAAGATTTCTCAGCCGCGCGACGAGCTAATGTTCTATCCGAGTGTTTTCTGGCACACCCCGGATTGGGAGAGCAGTACGACACGTGCCAAGGAAGGCTATATCAGGGACACCGTCCTATATGCCGGTGACTTCGATGAAGTGAACATCCATCTTTTCCCGCGTGTTCGGACAATTAGAGTGCGTGCCCGCGACGCGGGCCATTCGGTCCTTCAAGCTCTTCGACTGCCGTGCCTGCCGGGGAAGTCAGCCTATATCTTCTGCCCGGCAGCACGGCGAAGTGAGGTCGAAATATTTAAGCCCACGATATATAAATTCGACCGTCGTGGCTTCACAAAGGTTAGGAACGGCGAATATGTTTCCTGGGCGCTTCAGAGAGCTATTTCACAGGAAACGGTTATGATTTCTAAGGCGATTATTAGGTGGAATATCCAGGCTTGCTACGTCAGGGATATAGATGGATTAATTGCCGCTCTGACGCAAGCTGATATTTATTTTGATGAGCAAACCTGACATTCAAAATAAAGTCTTGCGCCTTGCAGTGCGGTCATCCGTTCCAGTTCCGACTCGTCGGTTTTTTCCTAATTGCACATCGTTGCTCCGGTCTTGGCGTTTTCACCAGGAACGACGCCGCCTAACAAGGGGATGAACCGGACTCGCAATAAGCGAGCCTCTTATCATTAATCGCCATTGCTCGCCGGTTATCCCCGGCGTTAGGTGGCTACAGATTTCGGAAAGAGAGGCAATCAGGCGCTAACGATGCCCCGCAGCGCGGCGTTCATAACCCATCTTTGGAAATCACGTCGGATGCTATATGCTCAGCGCGTTCTAACCAGAGCGTCAGTCCCCACCTAACGAGGAGAAGCAACATGATCACAGTAGATACACTTCGCAGGTTTGCCCCCGGAATTAGAGATTTGGAAGGTCACGTGAACGCGCTGGAGGCGGCGCGCCAGAACAGCACGGTGACGACTCCACGCCGGCTCGCCCACTTCATGGGTCAAATCTTCGTCGAAACGGGCGGGTTCAAGAGCCTCGTGGAAAGCCTTCGGTACAGAGACCCGGCCCGCCTCGACGCGCTGTTCAAGGCGGTGCGCGGGATCGACGACGCCCGCGCCCTGATCGCGCTCGGGGAGGAGGCGATTGGCAACCGCGTCTACGCTAACCGCCTCGGCAACGGCAACGAGGCCAGCGGGGACGGATTCCGCTACAGGGGTTCTGGTTATAAACAGCTTACGGGCCGGTCGAATTACCGGGAGATCGGAAACCTCATCGGCATGGACATCGAAACCAACCCCGAACTCGCGCGCCAGCCGGTGACTGCCGCCCGCGTCGCCTTCGCGTTCTGGGACGCGCGCGACATCTCACCGCTAGCCGACCGTGGCGATGTCGAAGGCGTGACCGCGAAGGTGAACGGCCCGGCCAAAGTCGCCTTGAAGGAGCGGCGCGACGCGACGTTCCGCGCGCTCGGCATCTGGAGGGAGTGAGACGAAAGCGACGTAATTCGCGGAGCGTGGCCTGGATGATTCAATCAAGCGCGCCCAACAAGAGGGTGCACCCGACCGAGCCAGCGCGCCTCCCGACGAGGGCCGGGACGCCGGATGCTTCGCGGGGATTGAATCTCCAGAGGACTCCACCTAACAACGGCATGCACCCGACCGCGAACAGCGCGGCTCTCATCCGCGAGACGCCGTGCCTGATGCGTTGTGTGCGCGGCGGGTGATGCCGGGCGTTCAGCGCTTAAAGGCCTGTTCTACTAAAATATATGTGCTTGTTGGGGCGCGAATATGTTGAACACTTCCACTCCGAAGGTATTTATATCTTATTCTTGGGATAGCCGTAAGCATAAAGATTGGGTTCGCATTTTATCTGAGCGTCTTGTGCTCGGAGGGCTGGATGTTCTTTTGGACCAATGGCATGTCAAAGGCGGGGATAGTTTCACACAATTTATGGAAAAATCTGTCGCTAATTCTGATTTTGTTGTAGTGGTGCTAACACCATCTTATGCGCGTAAATCTAATGAGCGCAAAGGAGGCGTTGGATATGAGCAGCAAATAGTATCTGGTCAAATAATGGCCGGAATACCACGCTCAAAGTTTATCCCGATTGTACGCTCTGGTCGATACGAGGATGGGCCAAAATGCGCTATACCCACTCACTTCGCAGGTATCGCTGCAATAGATTTTCGTAGAGATAAAGAGTTTGATGAAAAACTTGAAGAACTGCTTCGTACAATACATTCTAAACCCCAGTTTGCGCCACCAGCGATAGGCACTCCTCCAGACTTTGTGACTATACGGGACACGCTCGCCGTTTTGAGTAACGATAGGGCCGAGGGCGCAAGGCAGACCGAGGCCCACAATCTTCGACGAGAGGTCAGAGGTTCAATATCGTGGGGGGAACTGCAACCCCTCTATTTCGAATCCTTTGACGCTGCTGATGCGAATATTGATGATCCTGCGGTCTTAAGACAGAAATTCCCGCCCTTATGGTTACCTTATCGAGAGGATATTTGGTTATCTACGATTACTGGCGGGGCATATATGTTAATCAACTCCGTTGACCCAAAAGCGGTGCGTTATAAGTATCTACGGATTAATGACGAAGATATGTCAGAGGCTCCTGTCTCGGTAGAAGTGAAAGTTAAACTGTCTAAGAAGGATTTTTTGTCTGGCGCGGGCTTGATTTATCGGTTTGATCGTGAAAGCAAGAATTATTACGTCTTTATGCTTTCGGGTGAAAACAAATTTGCTTTCTATCTACGGAGTAATGGCGTATATACGCCGCTTTATTCTGGACGATCAAATGTAATTCAGCCGGATCAATTTAATAAAATAGCGATAAATTCTAGCGGAACATCTTTTGACCTATATATCAATGATTCATTCATTAAGGCCATAAAGGATTCTGGGTTGATGAAAGGTGATGTAGGTATTATTGCGATGGGTAAAGGCGAATTCTCTTTTGATAATCTGGCGATTTACGAATTAACTTAATGTATCAGTGTCAGATTGGGTAGCACTTCCTGAATCCAGCGGCGCGCCTAACAACGCGTTTAGCCCGACCCCGCGATAGCATCTCCTTGATAGCTTAAATCGCGTCCGCAAACACACGAAAGCCCGCAGTACCAAGCGGCGACCTGCGGGCTTCACGTTTTAAGGACTCAAGCGCGCTGAATCCGTTGCTGTCGGATAACTCAGACCTTACGCCAACAGGCAGGGGCCTGTCACCGCATAGTTCTAAGTCGTCACCGAGAAACTAAACTGAAGCGCAAAGTAGGCGTTACTGCCGTAGATGGCCATGACGTTGCCACTGGTGTCTATCTCGATCCCGGCCACCGCGTTGTTCGCCGTCGTGTTTAACTGAATCTTTGCGGGCGGCCCCGGCACGTACATGGGGTACGTGGGCGACTACTACTACGTGGCGGGGTGGGCGTGCATCGTGCCTACTTACTCCTACCCACAGAATGTCGGCGGGTCGGGTAACGCCGAAGTCGAGGAAGGGTACGTCGCGATGGACATCTACACCTGGTGACGCGCGTCGAGCGCGGTGCTTCGGGGCGCGGCGGCGTTGGTACGTTAGCCGCGCCCTTACCTCTGCGACATCTGTCTCCCCTCGTTATGTGCCGGGCCGGGGCGCACGCACCCGGGCCGGTACGTTTCATCCCGCCCTTCGTTCGTGCTCGTGCTTACCATCAGTCGGCCATTTAGCCGGTCACTCTGTAAACGTCATAACCTACAGTGAAGGGATAGTCACCATAATTTTCTGCATGATCCGACGGGGAATTGATGACCGAAAATAATTTTCTATAGCCCCCATTGATTTCTACTGCAAGGTAGTACTACAATGCAGTAGAAATCATGTTTCGCGTGGAGGCGCGGTTAGTTATGGGTAAAAGCTACATCGGAGAACTGGAAGAATTAGTCATGCTGGCGATCATGAAGCTCGGGCCGGAAGCGTACGGTGCGGCTTTACAGGAGACCCTCGAAGAGGTCGGGCGCAGGCTCGTCATCGGCGCGCTGTACACGACGCTCTCGCGGTTGGAAGATAAGGGCCTGATCAAGTCGTGGATGGGCGAGCCGACGGCCGAGCGCGGCGGGCGCGCGAAGAAGTACTTCAAGGTGACGGCGAGCGGCGAGCAGGCTTTACGTGAAGCGCAGGCGGCACGGCAAAAGCTGGCGGTCAAATTCGGCACGGCGCTGGTCGGGTTGGAGGTGTGACATGAGCAAGCGGAAGAATTCAATAAAGCGGAGGTCTGATCCACAAGTCATTATCAACGAGGCCTTACTAAGCGCTCTAAGGCCATATCAACCTGACTACCAGCCAGAGTTGGAAGTAGAGGTTGAGCGTGCACAATTGATCGGTCAACGTCTAGCAGAGCTTTGCGCAACTACAACAGAGTCCTTAACTCTTAGTTCATTAAGAGCCGTGTCTCGTCCGCAACCTCCATTAAACGCAGAGTTCATCTTGCACCTGTTACTCCGGCACGATGAACATGATGCTCTCATCGGTGACTTGATCGAGCGGTATGGCAAGAAGGCCGCGCGGCTTGGCGTCAAGCGCGCTAACGTCTGGTTCTATTTAGAGATTTTCTGGACGGCTGCTTCGCTCAGCAAGCGCGTCGTTGCAAAGGTGAGCGGGTTGATCGCATTGGGTGAGTGGGTACGACGGCATATCAGTTGAGATGTTGTACTTGAGCAGAATGTAAGAAAGCTGAAGGAGAGCAATATGGGTGTAATTCTCCCAAACGGCCGTTACGGGCGCACGTTAAAAGAAATTATTGATGAATATCTTTATGTAGCGTCTCAGCAAACTAAGGCTTACATCGTTGCAACCCTTAACGATGAGGCGAACCGCCTTCAGCAATCAAAAAATGTTAATGCACACCCACCTGCAACTACTGAGTACATTCTTTGCTTATTTCTTAACGCCGATCAGCAAGATGCAATCATCGGAGACTTAACTGAGCGTTACATGGAAAAGTATGAATTACTCGGCAAGCGCAAAGCAAAGTATTGGTTCATCGGGCAAGTATTAGGCTCAATGCCGTCCCTTCTATTTCGCTCAGTTGTAAGAACTATAACTACGTGGCTCCGCAAGCCTGTTCGCTAGCTTATATCTTTACCTCACAGCCACACCGCTCGTTATGCCCACCATACTTCGGCACTAAGTAAATCTCCGGCTTACCTGCGGACTGATAAACCATCCGATCGTCAATCAGGAAATAGTAAAGCGTAAGGCGTGCCAACTCAGACCAGCACCAGACCGTATGCGCGAACGCCCCGGCCGCGCGCGCCTGCGCAATAAACTCCGCTTGCTCGTCTGACAACTCACCATCGAGCACCTTCAACTCGCCAACAAAATAAGTGAAGCCTAACGGCGAGGGGCGCAAGTTCAGCACGTCGGCGACGCCCCGTTTGATGCCCTTAAGCTGGCGCTTTTTGTAGCCCGGCCCGTAGGTCACTTCCTTTCCGCTCTTGCGTTTGACCGTGACGGGCGCAAGCAACCTTTCATTCTCAACATGGAAGCAACGCCGCCCGCCGAGTTGCGGATACTGCAACTCCCAGAGCTTTGTCCAGTTGAAATAACTCATCAGATGATCATCTTCGCTGTGCGACTGTGCCAGCGAGAGAGCAGACTTAGAGACATCTAGCGGCTTGGGCTTACCGCGTGCGGGGAAGAGTCCGCCGGTTAAATCGTTATTCATTGTCCGAACCGTGCTTATAAGATAAGCAGCTTATGCCGCTCTCATCACCGCATCCACGATCTCGCTTTGCAGCCGCACCGTAGTCGCTATGCCCCTGCGCCTGCGCCGCTCGATCATGTCCTCAAACTCTCTGCGCTGCACGTCCGTCATCGCGGGGCGGTGCTCCTGCCAGCCGCGCTCAACTTCGGTGGCGCGACCGGGGCGGAACCTGCCCGCCTCGTAAGCCTCACGCCACGCGCGCCGCAGTTGCTGCTCGCGCCGGTATTTCGCACACAGCTTGCAGCGGGTGACGTGCCCGGCGATTAACTGGCGCGCGCGCACGTCGCGCGTCTCGCCGCACGTACAGCGACAGCGCCAGAGCGCGCCCGCGCCGGGGCGTATTTCGATGATGTATGCAGGGGTTAATTGTCCGTAGGGTTTTCCGTTTGCGGCTAGGTTCTTGACGCCTTTCGGCAAGACGAACAGAGACATACGGGGGAATGCTCCATAAGTGGTGGACGGTTGGGGGTTGCGGGGAATACTGCTCACGGGCGGGCAGGTTAGCGGATTGGCAGATGAGGCGTGAACGTGTTGAGGCTTAGAGGTTTAATCGTCTTTGAGAAAATATAGCAAGCCGTCTTTTCTGCGCGTGTCGGGGCGGCTGACTACATCGCGGCGAGGATCGCGGGCAACTCATCCGCGGGCAGGTGCGAGTATTCTGCGATGTGCTCGATGTCGCCGCCGCCGAACTGCTTGATGACGTAACGGATATTGCTCTCGTCGCGCGCGCACGTGCGCATTGATTGTGCGATTAAGTAACCGATCAGCGAATAGAGCCGGGGCTTGAAGGGCTGGTAACGCTCTTGCAGCACCAACCTGCGCACGTCGTCGGCCAGTGCGCTCGCGGCAACACGGAAGGCGAGACGATCATCGGTGGCGAGGGCAGGGAGCGTGTCGGCTGGCTCGATTGTGGAGGTCGCCATGCACGAGTTGAGATGCGCGGGGGCGACAGACCCTGTCGCCCCCCGCGCTTGTGTTACGCGGCTTTAGACCTGCGCCGCGCCCCAGCCGAGCGCGATGTCGCCCGATGGACTGTGGCGGAAGACGCCGATCCCGTTCGTGCGCAGCAGCCCGACGAGGTCGTCCTTCGACAATCCCTTGATCACGTCGTCGAGGTCAGCGCCGCTCAGCGCGACGTAAGCGGGGTCGCCCACATGGTTGGCCTGCGCCGGGGCAGCGGCCGTCCCGGTGCCGCCTGTCTGGTTCTTCTGCTCCATCTAGCTTCGCTCTTTTGTGGCCTGGGGTTATTGCGGCCATGGGCGCAGGTGGCGTAAACTCACGCCCTCACTTGAGGCGCAGAGCAGCACGGATTTCAGCTATTTTCGACGCAAAACTTGACAGGCTTTTAGCTCGCAGAATTAAGGTGCGATTAAATCAACCACTTACGAACGAAATCCGCAATTAAGGCGTAGGTTGCAGGTTCAAGTCCTGCCATGCTCATTTTCTATCGCTCCTTTCTGTTCGTTACCCGTGCAAGCACACTGAGGAACTGCCCCCACCCCATGAAACCTACGCTGCGCCGTCTGCTGACGGCAGTCGTGGCCGCGCTCGCCACCGGCCTGCTCGTCTGGGATTTCACACCGCGCGCGGCTATGAAGACGCACCTGCTACGCGCCCCAGACCACGCGCCCGTCCGCCCCGTCAACCCTGCCTATCGCAGTCCCGGCACGCAGCACAAGCTCAAAGTCAGCGACCTGAACCTCGCGCGGCAACTAACGGCTGCGGGCGCGCGCATGGTCGCCGATTACGGCGACTATCAGTTGCTCGCGGCGGACAGTCGCATCGCGGCCGAGCAGGCAACGAACCCGGCGGTTGAATTGCGCGATGAAGAGAATCTGCTCTTGCTCAACGCGGGCGCGTTCGACCCGACCGCGAGCGCGCCGCCGGAGACGCGCACGCCGCTCGGCGCGTTCCCGGGCCGGCGCTTGCACCTCGTACAGTTCGCCGGCCCCCTACAGCGCGCGTGGCACAAGGCGCTCTTGCAGACCGGCGCGCGCATCGTCGCCTACATTCCGCACAACGCCTTTCTCATCTACGGCGACGCCGCCGAGTTGCGCGCGGTGCAGGCGCTCGCCACGAGCGCAGGCTTCGTGCAATGGCACGGCGCGTACACGAGCGCGGCGCGCTTAAGCCCCGCCCTCAGTACACGCCTGCCAAAGAGCGCCGCGCCGGGCGCACAGCTTAAAATCTCAGGCGGCGTGCGCGCTAGTGAACTCTGCGCGGTGCAACTCGTCAGGGACGAGACGACGAACGCGGCCACGCTGCGTTTGATCGAGCAACTCAAACGCGGCGCGGTCATGCAGCAACAAGCGGTGCTCGATTACGTTAACGTAGTCGTCAGTCTGCCGCTTGATGCCTTGTCTACGCAGTTGGCGACGCGGCCCGATGTCGTCTCGATTGTGCCCGCGCCTGCGCCCGTGCAGATGGACGAGCGGCAGGACATGATCGTCGCCGGGCAGTTAAGCGGCAGCGCGCCCGCGCCGGGTAACTACCTCGCTTATCTCGCGGCGCAGGGGTTCACGCAGGCGCAGTTCGACGCCTCAAACTTCCTCGTCAACATCAACGATAGCGGCGTGGACACAGGCACGACCGCGCCCAACCACTTCGCGCTCTACACGGCGGGCGACCGCGCGCAAACAAGCCGCCTCGCTTACGCGCGGCTCGAAGGCACGCCCAACGCGCAGAGCAGCACGCAGGGCTGCGACGGGCACGGCACGCTCATGGCGCACATCATCGGCGGCTACGTGCCGCCCTTTGCGCCCTACAACAGTGCGCCGCACGCGGACGCAAACGGCTTCCGCTACGGTCTCGGCGTCGCGCCTTTCGTCAAACTCGGCTCGACCGTCATCTTCGACCCGGCCGCCTACACCAACCCGAATCTCGTCAACCTCGAAGCGCACGCCTACGCCGACGGCGCACGCATCAGCAGCAACAGTTGGGGCACACCCAACACCGGCGCTTACGACATCAACGCGCAACAGTACGACGCCATCGTGCGCGATGCACAGCCCGTCGGCTCGACCTTCCCGCAACCCGGCAATCAGGAGTACACCGTCGTCGCAGCGGCCGGCAACACAGGCCCCGGCCCCGCGACCATCAGCCCGCCGGGCACGGCCAAAAACGTCATCACGGTCGGCGCGGCCGAGAGCGTGCAGCCGTTTGGCGGCGCGGACGGCTGCGGCGTGACCGATGCACAGGCCAACAGCGCCGACGATCTCTACAACTTCTCCGGGCACGGCCCGACCAGCGACGGGCGGCGCAAGCCCGAACTCGTCGCGCCGGGCACGCATGTCACGGGCGGCGTCCTGCAAGCGAGTGCCAGCCCGCCCGCCAGCGGCCAAGCTGCCGTCTGCTTCGACGGCACGGGCATCTGCGGCGGCCCGCTCGACAACTTCTTCCCCGCCGCGCAGCAGTGGACGACCGCCGCCGACGGCACGAGCGTGGCGAGCGCAGCCGTCGCGGGCGCATGCGCGCTCGTGCGTCAGTATTTCATCAATCAGGGGCAAGCTGCGCCGAGTCCCGCCCTGACGAAAGCGGCGCTGATGAACTCCGCGCGCTATCTGACGGGTGCAAATGCAAACGACGCGCGCTGGTCAACGGGGCAGGGCATGGGCGCGATCAACCTCAGCACCTTCTTCGCCCTCTTCGCCACGCCCACCATCTTCCGCGATCAACTGCCGCCCGACACCTTCAACGCTGCCGGCCAGACGCGCACCTTCACAGGCCAGATAGCCGACGCGACGAAACCCTTCCGCGTCACGCTCGCCTACACGGACGCGCCCGGCTCGACTACCGCGAGCGCCTTCGTCAACAACCTCGATCTCGAAGTGACCGCCGGCGGCCAGACCTACAGGGGCAACGTCTTCGTCGGCGCAAACTCCGCACCCGGCGGCGCGGCCGACGCGAAAGACAACGCCGAGAGCGTCTTTCTCCCGGCCGGCACTTCGGGCGCGTTCGTCATCAAGATCACCGCCGCCAACATCGCGGGCGACGGCGTGCCCAACAACGCCGACCCGCTCGATCAGGACTTCGCGCTCGTCATCAACAACGCGACCGCCGCCAGCGTGCCCGTCGTCAGCCCCGACGCGGCCGACATCAATGCCGAATCCTGCGCGCCCGCCAACAACGTGCTCGACCCCGCAGAGACCGTCACCGTCAACCTCGCGCTCAGGAACATCGGCACAGGCGACACCGGCCATCTCGTCGCCACGCTGCAAGCGACGGGCGGCGTCGTCACGCCCTCCGCGCCGCAAACCTACGGCGCGCTCCCCGCAGGCGGCGCAAGCCTTGCGCGCGCGTTTACCTTCAACGTCAACCGCATCTGCGGCGACACGCTGACGGCGACGCTGCAACTTCAGGACGGCGCAGACGATCTCGGCACGGTCGCCTTCACGTTCCCAGTCGGCACAGTCACCACCGGGCAGATCAACACGACGACCGGCACGGGCAGCCTCGCCGCCGCCATCCCCGACGCCGGCTTTAGCGAGATTCCCATCAACGTCGCGGCGCGCGGACTCGTCAGCGACGTGAACGTCCGGGTGCGGCTCGATCATCAGAACGACGGCGACGTTGATCTCTTCCTCGTCGCGCCCGACGGCACGGAGGTCGAACTCTCGACCGACAACGGCGGCACAGGCACAAACTATGGCAGCGGCTCGAACGATTGCGCAGGCACGTTCACCGTCTTCGACGACAGCGCCGCCAACTCGATCACAACGGCCGCTGCGCCCTTCGCGGGCACGTTCAAACCCGAAGCCGCGCTCGCCGCCTTCAACGGCCGGCAATCATTCGGCACTTGGAAACTGCGCGTGGCGGACGATGCTGTGGGCGACACCGGCACGCTCGGCTGCGTGCAACTTGAAATCACGCGCCGTCCTTACGCCTGCTGCGGCATCACGGGCACGCCCGACGTGCAGGCGGCCGGCACGCCAAACATCACCGCCGAGAGCGTCAGCCCGGCCAACAACGCGCCCGACCCGGAAGAGACCGTCACCGTCAACTTCCCGCTGCAAAACGTCGGCGACGGCGCGACCACGAATCTGACCGCCACGCTCCTCGCCACCGGCGGCGTCAACAACCCGACCGGGGCGCAAAGCTACGGCGCGCTCACGCCCGGCGGCGCATCCGTCGCGCGCCCGTTCACCTTCACGGCCGGCGGCGCGTGCGGCACAAACATCACCGCGACGCTACAACTGAGCGACGGCTCAACGCCGCTCGGCACGGTCGCCTTCACCCTGCGTCTCGGCGCGTCCGCCAGTGGCACGCAGAACTTTGCCACCGCCTCCACGATCACTATTCCGTCCGTCGGCACGGCGACGCCATATCCGGCCACCGTCAACGTGAGCGGTCTGAACGGCACGATCACGAAAGTCACCGTCTCGCTCGTCAACATGAACCACACGTTCCCGGCGGACGTGGACGTGCTGCTCGCCGGGCCGCAAGGGCAGAACCTAATCATCATGTCCGACGCGGGCGGTAATCCAGACCTCGTCAACGTCTCGCTCACCTTTGACGATGCCGCCGCGCAATCGCTGCCCAACACGACGCAGATCGTCTCCGGCACTTACAAGCCGACCAACTACGCGCCCGCCGACACCTTCGCCGCGCCCGCGCCCGCCGCGACGAGCGCCACGACGCTCGCCACCTTCAACGGCACGAATCCGAACGGCGCTTGGCGGCTCTACGTCGTGGACGATACGGGCACGGACGGCGGCAACATCGCGGGCGGCTGGGCGCTCTCCATCACGACGGCTGGCAGCGTCTGCAACACGCAAGCCTGCACGCTGACTGCGCCCGCCAACGTCGTCGCCGCGAACGACGCGAACGTGTGCGGCGCAAACGTCAATTACAATGCGCCGACCTACACGGGCAGTTGCGGCGTCGTGACGAGCAGCCCTGCCGCCGGCTCTTTCTTCCCCGTCGGCACGACCGTTGTAAACGTCAACGCCACGCCCGTCGGCGGCGGCGCGCAGACGACAAACAGCTTCACCGTCAAAGTCAACGACGCGCAGCCGCCCGCCATCAACTGCCCCGCCAGCATCTCGACCCCCGCCACGAACGCGAGCGGCGCAAGCGTCAATTTCAACGTGACGACGGCGGACAACTGCGTGGGCGCGAGCGTCGTCAGCACGCCCGCCGCCGACTCTTTCTTCCCCGTCGGCACGACGACCGTTAACAACACCGCGACCGATGCGAGCGGCAACACTTCCGTCTGCTCGTTTAACGTGACTGTGACCGCGCCCGTCATCATCAGCGAGTTTCGCGCGCGCGGCCCGGCGGGCAGCGAGGACGAGTTCGTGGAGCTTTACAATAGCGGCACGACGCCCATCACCGTCTCGACCACCGACGGCTCGAACGGCTGGTCGGTCGCCGCGCTCGACGCTACGGGCACAAGCGTCGTCCCACTCTTCCGCATTCCGAACGGCACGACCATTCCGGCGCGCGGCCACTTCCTCGGCGTCAACAACGTCGTCGCCGGTTACAGTCTCGCGGATTACGGCGGGACGGGCGCAGCCGCAGGCGACGCCTTCTTCAATAGCGGCGCGAACATCCCGGACGCCGCCGGCCTCGCCCTCTTCCAGACAAACAACGCGGCCAACTACACGCTCGCCAATCGCCTCGACGCCGTCGGCTTCACGGGGCAGACGGGCGCGCTCGCCGATCTCTTCCGTGAGGGCGCGGGGCTTGCGCCCGTCGGCGCGGTTGGCGGCGAGTACAGTTTCGTGCGTGCGCTGCTGACGGGCGTGCCGCAGGACACGGGCAGCAACGCAAACGATTTTCTATTCGTCGCAACCGACGGCGGCACATACGGCGGCGTGCAGGCGCAACTCGGCGCACCGGGGCCGGAGAATCTCCGCAGCCCCGTCCAGCGCAACGCGCAGATCAAGACTTCGCTCATCGAGCCGCAGCAGTTATCAACCGCACCGCCCAACCGCGTGCGCGACACGACGCCCGTGACGAACGGCGCGGAAGGAACTTTGGAGATTCGCCGCCGCTTCAAAAACAGCACGGGCCGTGCCCTCTCGCGGCTGCGTTTCCGCGTGGTGGACATCACGACGCGCGGCACGCCCAACCCCGGCGGCGCGCAGTCGGACGTGCGCTTGTTGACCTCAACCGATCTGGACGTGACGACGAGCCTCGGCGCTTTGACCGTCAAGGGCACGATTGTGGAAGCGCCGCCGAATCAACCGGGCGGCGGGGGCTTGAACACGAGCGCGGTGCTGAACCTGCCCGGCATCATTGCCAACGGCGCGACCGTTGACGTGTGCTTCCTGCTCGGCGTGCAGACGAACGGGCGCTTCCGCTTCCTCGTCAACATCGAAGCCTTGCCCTGAAGCAAGACGTATAACCAGCGCGTTGGGAGTCGGCGCGCAACTAACATTTCCCGTCGTCTCTGATAACTCAATTCATACAGGCCGGCGCATTGAACTCACTGTCAATGCCGGCCGGCGACAGGCAAGCCTGTCGGCCATTCGATCCTTGCCCGTCCGGCAAAAGTATCAGGAGTTGAATTATGAACACCGCCTCAAAGACTGCTAACAACGTCAGCATTAAATATGACGCGTTCCTGCTATGCGAGCCAAATGACGTAAAGGCTGTAATGGAAGTGGAGCATCAGCTTAACGCTCAAGGCATAACGACATTGCGCGCGGATTCGCGCATGTGGGAGTTCGACATGATCCGGCGTGGGCTTGAGAGTTCCGCCTGTTGCGTCCTCCTCATCGAAGGGTCATGGGGTTGGTTAGTGCGAAAGGGCGCGGCGCGCTGGGTCGGCCGCCGCCGCAAAGAGACCGACGGGCGATATAACGTTATTAATGTCCTGCTAGGTCTCAAAAAAAGTGAAGGCCTCGATGATATTCCTCAAGAATTGCGCGGTGACACTCTGATCGACTTACACGACTTGCACGACATGCATGCTTTCAGTCGGCTCGTCGCCGCGATTCGTGCTGCGCCGCTCAACGTCAAACGATACTCCCATGCGCGGCAAACTGAGCCGGACAGACCGCCGGAGCAGCCGCCATCTGAAACTGACACGCCAACTCCGAATGTGTCGGCGGACGATGTCGCGCTGTTCGCGCACTTGGGTGCGACGGCGCGCGAAGTGCTCGGCCACGCGAAGGGCATTAGCAGTCCGGGCGGACGGCGCATACATACTGAGCACCTGTTCTGGGCGCTCTACCTTGCTGCCGACGTGCCGCTCCGAAAACTCATCGCCGCGTTAGACCTAACCATCGGGGCTGACGAGCTACGAGAGTTGTTACAGACTTCGGGCGCGCGCGAACAGCGAAAGAAGGAACTCGCGCCGCTCCCGACGTTGGGCGAGTATGAGCCGGTTGAGTTAACAACCATGCCCGCGTGTTCCGGACACACGCGGGCGGCGCTGCAACTAGCCTGGGAAGCGGCAGACATTAATCACGCGCCGCAGATCGACACCAGCCACTTGTTATACGGCGCACTTTCGGTAGAGGGGTGCGGCGTGGTGGCGCGCTTGAATGAGCGCGGGATCGTGAAGGACAAGGTGCGGTTCGCGCCGGAGCCAGCGCCCGTGAGCATTGAAGCGCCCGGCGAGGTGCAGCGGGCCGAGCGGTTCATCGCAGGCTACACGTCGGATAAGCCGGGCGGCGCTGATCTGCTGGACATCACGCGCGAGGTCGAGGCGCTCTGCTCGGTGCTGGCGGCGCGCGAGGTCGAGCCGCCCGTGTCGCTGGGTCTGTTTGGCGACTGGGGCTGCGGCAAGAGCTTCTTCATGAAAAAGATGGAGGAGCAGATTGAGTTGATCAAAGAGGGCGCGCGGGCGGCGCTCGCCGACGGCGAAGAGACGGCCTACTGCGCGCACATCGTGCAGTTGAAGTTCAACGCGTGGCACTACATTGACACGAGCCTCTGGGCCAGTCTGACCTCGGAAATCTTCGAGGGGCTGGCGACCGCGCTCGCGCAGAAGACCGAGGCCGCAGAGGCTGCGGAGCAGGAGTATGAACGCGCGCGTCTGGCGAGTCTCAAAAACGCGCTCGCCTTAGCGGAGCGCGCACGGACGGAGGCCGCCGCCGACCTGCAAGCGAGCGCGCAACGCTTGCAGACCGCCGAGCAGGAGCAACAGTCGGTCGAGACGGGGTTGAGTCCGCAGACCATCATCCGCGAGACCGCGCGCTTTGTCGCGCAGCAGCCCCTCGTGCGCGAGAAGTACAGGCAGGCGGAGCAGCAACTAAACGAGCAGATGCGCGCCGCCGCCGAGCAGTTAGACCTACGCACGCCGGAGCACGTCTCGACCGAATTGCGGGCGCAACTCTTGGAGTTGCGCGGGCTGTGGGGCGCACTGCGCGCGGTCTGGCTTTCAATGCACAACAAGGGCATGCGCCTGTGGCTCTATTTCGCAGCGGCGTTCTTAGCGGTCGTGGCCTTCTTCATCTTCGTGCTGCCGCGCCTCTTCCAATACAATGCCGCCCTAGCCCGCCTGTTCGCCGTCGTCGCAGGTGCGTCCGCCGTGCTGACGCCGCTCGTGCCATACATCCGCAAAGCCGTGAGCGCGCTCAACCTGATTAAAACTGCGCGCGAGACGAACCTGAAACTAATCGCCGAGGCTAAACAGGAACAGGTGAAAAATCTGCGGGCGGAGTTTGAGCAGGTACAGCAACGGGCCGACGCCGCGCAGCGCGTAGTGGAACAGAAAAGCAAGGAGTTGGCCGCCAAAGAGAAGCAGCTTGAGTCGCTCAGCCCCAGAGGCCGGATGTCAGAGTTTATCCGGGGGCGCTATGAAAGCTCGGATTACACCAAACACCTCGGCGTCATCTCGCGCGCGCGCGACGACTTCGAGCAGTTGAGCATTCTGCTGGCGCGCGAAAAGGAGTTGGGCGAGGCAGAAGACCGCGCGCGGCGCGAGCGTAAGTTAAAGCATGAGCCGCTCGACGCTGAGCCTGCGGCAGCCGCCAACGGTGCGTCCGAGCGCGTGCTGCCGCGCGTGGATCGGATCATTCTCTATATTGACGATCTGGATCGCTGCCCCGAACGGAACGTGGTGGACGTGCTGCAAGCGGTGCATCTGCTGCTCGCGTTTCCACTCTTCGTGGTCGTCGTCGGCGTGGACTCGCGCTGGCTGTTGCATTCGCTCAAGCAGCACTCAAAGGCCTTCCAGCCGAACAACAACGACATGAGCCTGACCGACGAGGAGCGCCGCCACTGGCAGTCCACGCCGCTCAACTATCTCGAAAAGATTTTTCAAATCCCCTTCGCGCTCCGGCCGATGGAGCCGACCGGCTTTGCCGGCTTGATTGAACATCTGACGAAACAACAGGGCCATACCGAGAACCCGCACCAGCCACAGGCGCGAGCGCCGCAGCCCGATGCGCCCACCGATGCGGCCCGGCAGCCGCACACAGCCGCCGCGCCTACTAACGACGAGACGCAACAGACTCGCCCGCAAGCGCGGCCGGCCGAAGTCCGCCAGCCGGACGATACACAAGCGGCGGCGGGCGGCGCGGGAGGCGTAGCGGAACCGCCGGCCGGGGACGGCGCTGCACGGGCGCAGAAGCAGGTGGTGGATCAGAAGCCGCAGCATTTGAATATCACAAAGCCGGAGCAGGATTTTATGAAGAAGCTGTTCGACTTCATTCCTTCGCCGCGCGCCGTGAAACGCTTCGTCAACGTCTACCGCCTGATGCGCGCGTCCGTGCCGGACGAGGAGCGCGCAAACTTCATAGACGACGAGGGCGGCTATCGCGTCGTGCTGTTGCTGCTCGCCATCCTGACCGGCTACCCGGCCGAGGCCACATACATCCTGCGCGCCCTGCTGGCCGAGCCGCATCCTGAGACTTGGTGGCAATTCATAGATGCGTTCGAGCAAAAAGCGAAAGACCTGAGCGCGGCCGACGCGGCCGAGTTGGAACGCTGGCGGCAACTGCTCCACAAGCTCCGGCAACCTGAAGTGCGCGAGGCTTTCCCTGCCGAACAGACGTGCAGCGCCTTCGTCGCATGGGCGGACGACGTGGCCCGCTACTCGTTCCAATCGGGCCGTGTGTTGCTGACGCAGAAAATCGGCAACGGCTAAAAGTCGGGGCGCTCGTCAGCCGTCGCCCCGGCCGCGCTGCGCTTTGACTTTCTACGCCCGTGTACTAGAGTCCCATTCTGTAATGCGATCTGACACAGTCGAGGTTGGAGGTTTTATGCAACCGATTTTTCGGCGTATGTCCGCCTGTCTTTTGCTTGCCCTCACGCTCGTCGCGCAAGCCGCGCCGCCCGACGAACGCCCCTTGCTCGGTTTTGATCGTGACGGCGCGGCACGCGAGCGGGCGCTGGAAACGCGCTTCGACGCCGCGCTCAACCGCGACGACCTGCGCGCGTGGATGAAGCGCCTGAGCGCGCGCCCGCACCATCTCGGCTCGCCCTACGGCCGCGAGAACGCCGAGTTCATCGCCGCGCAGTTTCGCGCGTGGGGCTTCGACACGCAGATCGAAGAGTTCAGCGTCCTCTTTCCGACGCCGAAGACGCGCATCGTCGAATTGACCGCGCCGGAGCGTTACACCGCGCGTTTGAGCGAGCCAACGCTCGCGGAAGACGCAACCTCGAATCAGACGGCCGAACAGTTGCCGGTCTATAACGCTTACTCCGTTGACGGCGACGTGACCGCACCGCTCGTCTACGTCAACTACGGCGTGCCGCGTGACTACGAAGAACTGGCGCAGCGCGGCATAGACGTGCGCGGCAAGATCGTCATCGCGCGCTACGGCGGCTCTTGGCGCGGCATCAAGCCGAAGGTCGCGGCCGAGCATGGCGCGGTCGGCTGCCTCATCTATTCCGATCCGCGCAACGACGGCTATTATCAGGGCGACGTTTATCCGAAAGGCGCTTGGCGCAACGAGTGGGGCGCACAGCGTGGCTCGGTCGCTGACATGCCGACCTTTCCCGGCGACCCGCTCACGCCCGGCGTCGGCGCAACGGCCGATGCCAGGCGACTCGACATCAGGAACGCGCCCACGCTAACGAAGATTCCCGTGCTGCCGATCTCCTACGCCGACGCGCTGCCGCTCCTGCGCGCGCTCGGTGGCCCCGTCGCGCCCGATAGTTGGCGCGGCGCGCTCGCCACCACCTATCATCTCGGCCCCGGCCCCGCCACCGTCCACCTCAAGCTTGAGTTCGACTGGCAGCGCGTGCCTGCGCGCGACGTGATCGCGCGGCTGCGCGGCGCAGAGCGCCCCGACGAGTGGGTGATTCGCGGCAACCACCACGACGCGTGGGTGAACGGCGCGGACGATCCCATCAGCGGTCTCGTTGCGGAGATGGCGGAGGCGCGCGCGCTCGGCGAGTTGGCAAAGACGGGCTGGCGGCCCAAGCGCACCATTATCTATTGCGCGTGGGACGGCGAAGAACCGGGCCTGCTCGGTTCGACCGAGTGGGTCGAGACGCACGCCGACCTGCTCAATAAGAACGCGGTGCTCTACATCAACTCAGACACGAACGAGCGCGGCTTCATCGGCATGGCCGGCTCGCACACCATCGAGCGGTTCATCAACGAAGTGGTGCGCGACGTGACCGACCCGGAAAAGAAAATCTCCGTGTGGGAGCGCAGCCGCGCCGCGCAGATCATGTTTGGCAGCCCCGACGAACGACGCGAAGCGCGCGAGCGCGCAGACCTCCGCATAGACCCGCTCGGCTCCGGCTCCGACTACACGCCCTTCCTGCAACACATCGGTATTGCCACGCTCAGTCTCGGCTACGGCGGCGAGGGCGAAACCGGCGGCGTCTATCATTCCATCTACGACTCGTTCGATCACTACACGCGCTTCGGCGATCCGAATTTCGACTACGGCATTGCGCTCGCGCAGACGGCCGGGCGTGCCGTCCTGCGTTTCGCCAACGCCGACGTGCTGCCATACGCCTTCGGCAACTTAGCCGACAACGTGGCGCAGTACGTCCGCGAAGTGACGCGGCTTGCCGACGACATGCGCGAAGAGACGCGCGAGAAGAATCGCCGCATCAGCGACAAGACCTTCACCGCCGTCTTCGATCCGACCAAACCTTACGTCGTGCCGACGCCCGAAGTGCCCGTGCCTTTCCTGAACTTCGCGCCCTTGCAGAACGCGCTCGCCAACTTGCAGGAGAGCGCCCGCAAATACGACGCCGCCATGCGCGCGCTCGACACGCAGGGGCGCAAACTCGCACCCGCCGCCGAGGCCACGCTCGACGACGCGCTCCGCCAGACCGAGCGCGCCATGATCCGCGAACAGGGTCTGCCACGCCGCCCCTGGTTCAGACATCAGATTTACGCGCCCGGTTACTACACCGGCTACGGCGTCAAGACGCTGCCCGCCGTGCGCGAAGCCATCGAGCAGCGCAACTGGGCGGAGGCCGAGCAGCAGATCGGCCTCGTCGCCGACACCATCAACAGCATCGCCGTTGCCATTGACCGCGCCACCGCGCGCACACAGAGCGGCGGCCAGTAAGCCGAAACCAAAAAAAACGCGGCGCGCGCAGCCCGATGAAGTTAAGCGC
>DASVQA010000096.1:0-6359 GCA_036389375.1 Pyrinomonadaceae bacterium
CGATTCCAGCGGCTGCGAGTTCAAAGCGACGAAGCCCTGGCGGCGCACACCGATGTCCTCGTCGTTATTGTCCGAGCCATCGACAGTGAAGTTGTTCGCCCGCGAGCGCAAGCCGTTGACCGCGAACTGCCCGGCACTGCCAACACCAGCGCCGACGCCGGGACCGGCGACGGAGCCGAGCGTCTGCGGGGGCGGCGCGACGCCGGGCAGCAGGAGCGCCAGTTCATCGAACGTGCGCACGATGGTGCGCCCGCCTAAGGGGAGCGCGATCAGTTCTTCTTCGGTGAAGGAGTCGCCGCGCTGCGCGTCGGTCGCGTTGATGCGTGCGCGTATGTCGGTCTCTTCCGCACCGAGCGGCGGGGCGGGCGTAGGTGTAGCCGTCGCCGCTGCCGTGCTCGCTGGATCGAGCGAGACAGGGACAGGCACGACCTCACCCGTGCGCGTGATAAAGAGGCGCTGCACCACCTCGCGCGGCTCATAGCCAGTGGCCGTGACGCGAATCGTGTAGAGTCCGGGTGCAAGCAGACCTTGATAGAAGCGCCCGCGTGAGTCGGTCTGTTTGGTGATCACCAGATTGGTCTGTTGATTGATGATGAGCGCGGTGGCATCGGCGATGGGCGCACCCGTCTGGCTGTTTGTGACTGTGCCTTCGAATGCGCCCGTCACGGTGTCCTGCGTCCGGCCCGCCCGCACAAAGAGCAGCGCGCAGGCTGCGGAGATGAAAATGGGCAGCAGTAGAGAGCGAAAACGAGATTTCTGATTCATGGCTACGAGGTGTGTAAGGCTCCCTGATCTTTTGTTCGCGCGCCGCAATGCGGGCGCATGTTTTAGCTCGGGCCGCATATTAGCACCAAGCTGCAAATCTGAACCACTGTTATGTGCTGCACATGCTTTCGCCCTTCAGCCGACCGACGCAAGCCCGAAACGCGCGTCGGCGCGCACCCGCTCGATGAGTTGCGAGGTCTCGCGTGTGCGTTTACGGGCGGACAGATAGTAGTCGGCTTCCCGGCGCGCTTCTTCGAGGATGTGCAGGTCGCGGACGAGATTGCCGACGCGGAAAGTAGGCACGCCCGATTGCCGCGTGCCCATGACTTCGCCGGGGCCGCGCAACTCCAAATCTTTTTCCGCGATGCGAAAGCCGTCGTTGGTCTCTGCCATGATGCCGAGCCGTTCGTGCGCGATGCTCGTCTGCCGGTCGGAGGTCATCAGCACGCAGAAGGACTGTTGCGCGCCGCGCCCGACGCGCCCGCGTAGTTGATGCAGTTGCGACAGACCGAACCGCTCGGCGTGTTCGATCACCATGACCGAAGCGTTCGGCACGTCCACGCCGACCTCGACGACCGTCGTGGCGACGAGCACCTGTATCTCGCCGGCCACGAAGCGGCGCATCACGTCCTCTTTCTCGGCCGCCTTCATCTTGCCGTGCAGCAGCCCGATGGTGAAATGTGGAAAGACGCGGTCGCGCAGGTGCTCGAACATGCGCGTCGCGTCCTTCAAGTCCATCTTCTCCGACTCTTCGATGAGCGGATAGACGACGTAAGCCTGCCGCCCGCCGCGCACCTCGCGCTCGACGCCTTTGTAGACGCCTGCGCGCTGGTCTTCGCCAACGACGACCGTCTTGATCGGCGTGCGACCGGGCGGCAGTTCGTCAATGACGGACACGTCGAGTTCGCCGTAGACGGTCATGGCGAGCGAGCGCGGGATGGGCGTGGCGGTCATCACGAGCACGTCGGGATTGAAGCCGCGCTCGCGCAGGGACGCGCGTTGCAGGACGCCGAAGCGGTGCTGCTCGTCTATGACGACGAGGCCGAGTTTATGAAACTGCACGGCCTCTTGAATCAGCGCGTGCGTGCCGACGCAGGCCTCTATCTCGCCGGCTGCGATGCCGGCCTGGAGGCGGCGTTTCTCGGCGGCGCGCAGCGAGCCGATCAGAAGTTCGGTGCGATAGGGCGAACGCGCGAGCAGGCGTTTGACGTTGCGCGCGTGCTGCTCGGCGAGGATTTCGGTCGGGGCCATGAGCGCGGCCTGATAACCGTTCTCCATCGCGGCGAGCATGGCGAGCAGCGCGACGATGGTTTTGCCGCTGCCCACGTCGCCTTGCAGCAGGCGATTCATCGGCGCGTCCGATTGCATGTCGTCGAGGATGCGATTGACGGCCCGCTCCTGCGCGCCCGTCAACTCGAACGGCAGCATCTCGGCCAGCGCAGCGCGCACGCGCTCGTCAACTTCGATGACCGCGCCCTTCGGTTCTTTCACGCGCTCGCTCTTGCGCAAGCCGATGGCGAACGCGACCCAGAAGAACTCCTCAAAGATGAGCCGGAGATGCGCGGGCGAACGGGCGCGCTCGTAGTCGGCGAGCGCTACGTCGTCCGTTGGAAAATGTATGCGGCGCAGCGCGTCGGCGCGGTTGATTAGCTGCTGGCGCGCGATTAAGTCCGACGGTAATGTTTCATCGAACACATCGTCGGGCAGACGGCGCAGGACTTCGTGCATGATCTCGCGCAGACGCTTCGTGCGAAACTCGCCGAGTTTGCGATAGACCGGCACGCGCCGCCCGACGTGTATGGCCGCGAGCGCCGGATCGGTCGCCTCTTCTTCCTCTTCGAGATCGTCCGCTTCTGCTTCGCCGTCCGCGTCAGCCTCGCCGCCGGCTTTGGCTGCGCTGCGCGCCGCCCCGGGCGTGCTGCGCTCGTCGGTCGCCGCCGCCGCTTCGACCTGCCCGCCGTTCTCTTCGGCGAGGCGCAGGAGCGCGTGTTCGGGCGGCGTCCAGATGCCGGGCAGCATCTCCAACTCGTCGGGTTTGTTGAGCCGCAACGCGAAGGTGTTGCGGCGCGCATCCCACTCCCAGTTGCCGTAGGCGATGAAGCGTGCGCCGCGCGTGAACTTCTGCCGGTGGTAGGCGATGATGCGCGGCGCTTGCCGGCCCGAGACGAACCACCAGACGACGACCGGCTTGGCGGTGCGTTCCGGGTCGCTCGCCGTGACCTCGAAGATGTAGAGCGGCGGTTGCTTCGGACTCCGATTCTTGCCGACCTGAAAACCGCCCGCGACGCGCACGTAGAGTTCGAGCGAAGCCTCCGTGCCCGCCTGCAAGTCTGCGATGCGCGCGAGATTCGAGCGATCCTCGTAGCGCATCGGCAGGTAATTCAACAGGTCTTCAAGCGTCGCCTCGCCCGCATCGCGTTTCCCGGAGAGACCGGCGAGCGCGAGCGCAAGCCGCCGCGCCGTCAACTGCCCGAAACGCGGCAGACCCATGCGCGCGAGTTCGAGAATGGGCGTGTCGAGCGTGACCGACATGGCAGGCAGTGACGTTAAAGACAGTGACAGTGACAAGTGACAAATGACAAGTGACGAGTTAAAGACCTTGTCCTAGCTCGTCACTCGTCACTTGTCACCCGGCTCTGTTTTTTACGCTTGGGCTGTGGCCGCGTTGGCGCAGTGTTGGTCGAAGGCGCGGGCGAGTTCCTGCGCGATGGCGGGCGCGTCGCGGGTTTCGATGTCGCGGCGTTGCAGCAGGTAAACGAGTTGGCCGTCCTTGAGCAAGGCGACGGAGGGTGAAGACGGCGGATAGCCGGTGAAGTAGCTGCGTGCGCGCTCGGTAGCGGCGGTGTCTGCGCCGGCAAAGACGGTGATGGCGCGGTCGGGATGCGCCGTGTGGCGCAACGCCATTGCGATGCCGGGGCGCGCTTTGCCGGCCGCACAACCGCAGACCGAATTGACGACGACCATCAGCGTGCCCTTCGTCTCGCGCACGGCTTCGTCCACCGCTTCGGGCGTCCGCGCCTCTTCGATGCCGAGCCGCGTCAGTTCCTCGCGCATCGGACGGATCATCAATTCCGGATAAGGCATAAGTTATTTCTCCTTCTGGTAGTTCAGACAAATTGTTACAGGCAAATTCTAACACAGCCCCAGCGCCGCCGCTGACATGCAGCGACAGCTACCGCGCGATCATTACGACCGGCTGCTTGTTTCGCTGTGCGCGACGATGTCGATGCGGCGCGGCGCTTCGCCGTCACCGGCGAGCGAGACGCGCCAGACGGGCGCGGGCAGCGGATAACGCCCCAGCCGCTCGGCCCATTCGATGACGACGACGGCGCGCTCGTCAGCCAGCAACTCGTCGAGGTCAACGGCGTGCGCGGCCGCTGCACCGTCGGGCAGGCGGTAGAGGTCTAGGTGGTAGAGCGTCAACGCGGCCGTGTCGTGGCGGTTGACGAGGGTGAACGAGGGGCTGGTCACCTCGCTCGCGTCAATGCCGAGCGCGGCGGCGAGTCCTTTCACGAAGACGGTCTTGCCCGCGCCGAGCGGCCCGTCGAGCAGAAGAATCTCGCCGCCCTTGAGCGCCGCGCCGACCGTCGCGCCGAGCGCGTAAGTCTCCGTCTCGTCGTGTGTCGTCCAAGTGCCGGCGGGCACGCTGCCTTGCGTGACGCTCATCGTGGCTGTTCTCCGGCCGCGTCGAGCGTGCGGACGGCGGCGCTCAGGTGTTCGCGTATGTCTGAGGCGACGAGCGTGCGCATGCCCCGTGCGCGCGCCGCGATGTCGCCCGCCAGACCGCCGAGATAGACGGCGGCCACGACCGTCGCAAAGGCGTCGGCCTCAGCTTTCAACGTGCCGTAGGCCTGGGCCAGACAGCCGGTGAGGATGCCGGTGAGCGTGTCGCCCGCGCCGGCCGTGCCGAGGCCGGCATTGCCCGTTGAATTGACGGCCACCCGACCATCGGGCGCGGCGATGATCGTGCGCGCTCCCTTCAGGACGAGGATCAACTGCTGCGCGGTCGCAAACTCGCGCGCGACCTGAACGCGATCCGCCAGCGCGTCCGTGTCGGCGCGCCCGAGCAGGCGGCGCATCTCGCCCACGTGCGGCGTGAGTATGAGCGGGCGGTCGTTCGTGCCGCGCAGTTCTGCCGGCCACGGCGCGAGCGCGTTCAAACCGTCCGCGTCGAGCACGACGGGCGTGGTGCGTTGTTCGACGTATGCGCGGACGAAACTGCGCGTGCCTGCATCGTCGGCCGTCAGACCGGGCCCGAGCGCGACGACTTGGGCCCGCGCCGTCAAGCGCCGCGCCTCGACCAACGCCGCCGCGCTGAACGCGCCCTGCTCCGTCTCCGCCAGTGCCGCCGTCATCACTTCGGGCATGACGCGCGCCGCCACTGCCGCGTGCGCCGACGCGGGCGTTGCCACTGTCACAAGCCCCGCGCCTGCGCGCAGCGCCGCCTCGCACGCCAGTACGGGCGCGCCCGTCATGTGCCGCGAACCGGCGACGACAAGCGCGTGCCCGTGCGTGTTCTTGTAAGAGTCGGGCGCATAGCGCGTCCGCTTGAGCCACGCGCGGGCGTCGTCGGCTTCGACGAGGAAAAGCTGCGCGCCTGTTTCGTCGAGCAGCACGGCGGGCGAGCCGATGTCCGCGATGACGAGTTGACCGTTGCGGTGCGCGGCGGGTGGCAGGACGTTGGCAGGTTTGGGCGCGGTGAAGGTGACGGTCAGATCGGCCGCAACTGCGTCGCCGATCAGCGCGGCCGAGTCTGCGTCGAGACCCGAAGGCAGGTCGAGCGAGACGACGAGCGGGCGCACATCTGCCGGCTCGCACTGTTCGCAGAGGTGAGTCAGGTCGAGCACGACCCGGCGAAACAGTTCGGCGAGTGGGCGCGTCAAGCCTGTGCCGAAGAGTGCGTCAACGATGATGTCGTAAGCGCCCAGAGAGGCGGCCTGCGCCGACCATCCCGCCTCGTCCGCACACTCGCGCCAAGAGAGCCGGGCCAGCGTCTCGGCATCATCGGATTGTGCGCCGGCCAGTTGCCGCGTAGCCTCGAAATTCGTGCGCGCGTCGTCGCGTGTGTCTGCGACGCGCCCGAAGAGTATGCCCTCGACGCGTGCGCCCGCGAGCCAGAGCAGCCGCGCCAGCGCCGCGCCGTCGCCGCCGTTGTTGCCGCGCCCGCAGAGGACGAGCGCCCGGCAACCTGCGAGTCCGCGTCCGAGCCGTGTGGAGATGGCGCGGGCGGCTGCGTGGGCAGCCTGCTCCATCAGCAGCAGCGAGGGCAGGGCGTAGCGCTCGGTCGTCAGTCGGTCAACCTCGCGCATCTCGGCGGCGGTGATAACTTTACGCACGGCAGGGATGATAAGGAGAGCGACGGGCGCGGGTCAACGGGTTGCGGGCGAAAGCGGGGGAATTGGGGCGACGAAGTTTGGCCGGCCAACAAAAAAAGAGCGCCTTCCTCGCGCTCTCCCCCGCCTGCCTGCCGCTACTTTTGCCGTCCTCTCCGTTTGTAACCATGTAAAAGAGCTAATCTTGCCGTCTCTCCAGAAAAAAATCGCGGGTGCAGAAAAAAGCTGGCCGGATCGAGTTCGATCCGGCCAGCTTTGGAC
>DASVQA010000097.1:0-4903 GCA_036389375.1 Pyrinomonadaceae bacterium
GTTTGGGCGCGTGGCGGGGGGCAGGCTCTACCGGACGGGGGATGTGGCGCGCTATCTACCTGATGGGCAGGTGGAGTTTTTGGGGCGGGTGGACACGCAGGTCAAGGTCAGAGGCTATCGTATTGAGTTGGGGGAGATCGAGACTGCGCTGCGGGAAGACGAGGCGGTACGCGAGGCGGTCGTGGTGGTGCGCGAGGATGTGCCGGGCGATAAACGTCTGGTCGCTTACGTCGTGCCGGAGGTGGACACGGGCGCGGCGGGCGAGGGTGACGATTGGCAGCAACAGCACGTCGCCCAATGGCAGACGCTCTACGAAGACATCTACAGTCAGCCGTCTGCCGAATCACAGGAGCCTTCGTTCAACATCACGGGTTGGAACAGCAGCTACACGAACGCGCCCATCCCGGCCGCCGAGATGCGCGAATGGCAGCGCGCCACCGTCGAGCGGATTCGCGCGCTGGGGCCCCGGCGCGTGCTTGAGATCGGCTGCGGCACGGGGCTGCTGCTCTTGCAGCTTGCGCCGCGTTGTGAGCTTTACGTCGGCACGGACTTCTCGCAGGTCACGCTCGATTTTGTGCGCCAGCAACTAGCCGACAGCGCACAGGACTTCGCGCACGTAGAGCTACTGCGCCGCACGGCGGAAGATTTTGCGGGGCTTGCGCCCGGCTCGTTCGACACCATCATCCTCAACTCGGTGGTGCAATACTTCCCCAGCCTCGCTTACCTGCTGCGCGTGCTTGAAGGCGCGCTCACGGTGCTCAAGCCCGGCGGGCGCATCTTCCTCGGCGACGTGCGCAACTTTCGTCTGCTCGAAGCCTTTCACACGTCTGTGCAACTCTACCAAGCGCCCGCGTCGCTTGAGACGGAGGCGCTGCGTCGCAACGTGCGCCAACACCTGACGCAGGAGGACGAGTTGCTGGTTGCGCCGGAACTCTTTAACGCCTTGCGCGCGCGTTTCCCGCAGATCACACATGTCGCCGCCAGCCTCAAACACGGGCACGCGCACAATGAACTGACGCAGTTTCGCTACGACGTAGTGCTCTACGTCGGCGACGAGCCGCACACGCGCGCCACATGGACTACGCTCGACTGGCAGCAGACCGAATTGACGACGCGCACAATAGAACAGCTTCTCGCCGCAGAGCGGCCCGCCGCCGTCTGCGTCCGGCACGTGCCGAACGCGCGCGTGTGGACGGACGTGCGCGCCGTCGAGTTGTTGGCGCGCGACGATGCGCCGGCAACGGCCGGCGCAATGCGCCAGTGGTTGCAGGAGCAGCCGACGCCGGGCGTCGAACCGCAGGCGCTCGTCGCGCTCGGCGACGCGCATGGTTATCGAGTTGACTTGCGCTGGTCGAGCGCCGACGGGGGCGCTGTCTGCGACGTGCTGTTTCGTCGCGCCGATAGTGCGACGACCGCGACGCCGGAGACGACGCCCCTCGATAGGCAGCCCGACGCGCGCCTACCCTTACACACATACGCCAACGATCCGCTGCGCGGCGCGCGTGCGCGCCAACTTGTGCCGCGCCTGCGGCAGACGCTCAAGGCCCGTCTGCCGGACTACATGATGCCGTCCGCCTTCGTGGTGCTCGATGAATTGCCGCTTGCGCCGAGCGGTAAGTTTGACAAGCGCCGACTGCCTGCGCCGAGTGAGACGCGCGCGGCGACCGCAGAGCATTACGTTGCGCCGCGCACCGAGACGGAAGAGTTACTGGCCGGCATCTTTGCTGAAGTGCTCGTCGTCGAGCAGGTGGGCACGCGCGACAACTTCTTCGAGTTGGGCGGCCATTCCCTCCTAGCTACGCAGTTGCTTTCGCGCGTGCGCGACGTGTTCACCGCCGAGTTGTCGCTGCGCGACTTCTTCGCCGGGCCGACGGTGGCCGAGTTAGCGCAGAGCGTCGAGCGCGAGCGCGGCGCACAGAGCGACTTTGCCGCCGCACCGCTCGTTCCCGTCCCACGCACGACGCAGCGCATCCCGCTCTCGTTCGCGCAACAGCGCCTCTGGTTTCTGCAACAACTCGAAACCACGTCCGCCGCTTATCACATCCCGGCCATTTTCCGTTTGCAAGGGACGCTCGACGTACACGCGCTCGCACGCGCGCTCAGCGAGATCGTGCGCCGTCACGAAGCGTTGCGCACGACCTTCAGCGAAGTTGACGGCGAGCCGACGCAAGTAATTCAACCCGCGCCGACCATCACGCTGCCCATTATTGATCTGAGCGCGTTGCCGCCGACCGAGCGCGAGGCAGAGGCTGTGCGGCTGGCTTCAAGTGAAGCGCAGCGCCCGTTCGGCCTGACGAGCGAGTTGCCGTTGCGCGCTTCACTACTGCGGCTTGGGTCGGACATGCATGTGTTGATGTTGACGTTTCATCACATTGCTGCCGATGGTTGGTCAATGGGCATACTGGTGCGTGAGGTGTCGGCGCTCTACGAAGCCTACACGCACGGCGAGGAGTCGCCGCTTGCCGAACTGCCTGTGCAGTATGCGGACTTCGCCGTCTGGCAGCGCGCTTGGCTGCAAGGCGACGCGCTGGCGGAACAACTCGCTTACTGGCGACGTCAACTTGGCGATGCGCCCGCCGCTTTGGCGCTGCCGACCGACCGCGTGCGCCCGCAGGTGCAGACGTTTCGCGGCGCGCACATCACGCTCCACCTGCCCGCTGCCCTGACCGCGCAACTGCGCGAACTGAGCCGGCACGCAGGCACGACGCTCTTTATGACTTTGCTCGCGGGCTTTCAGGCGCTCCTTGCGCGTTACACGGGGCAGACAGACATCGTCGTCGGGACGCCGATTGCCAATCGTCGCCGCAGCGAGCTTGAAGATTTGATCGGCTTCTTCGTCAACACGCTGGCACTCAGAACAGACCTCGCGGGCCGGCCCACCTTCCGCGAGTTGCTGGCGCGCGTGCGCGAAGTCACGCTTGGCGCATACGCGCATCAGGACGTGCCCTTCGAGAAGCTGGTGGAAGAGTTGCAGCCCGTGCGCGACCTCAGTCGCAATCCGCTTTTTCAAGTGATGTTCGCGTTGCAGAACGCGCCGATGGAGCCGCTTGGGTTGGCTGGCTTGACGCTCAGCCCGCAGGAGTTCGACATCGGCGCAACGCGCTTCGACCTCGAATGCCATTTCTGGGAACAGCCTGACGGCTTGCGCGGCTTCATGGCCTACAGCACCGATCTCTTCGACGAAGAGACCGTGCTGCGGCTCGCCGGCCATTTCACGACGCTGCTTGAGAGCGCCGTCGCCACGCCCGACGCGCCCATCACGGGTCTCACGCTGCTGAGCGAAGCGGAACGACGCCGCGCGCTCGTTGCATGGAACGCGACCGCGCAAACCGACGCGCCGCCGCACGTCGTACACCAACTCTTCGCCGCGCAGGCCGCGCGCTCGCCGCAACACGTCGCGGTCTTGTTCGACACCGAGCAGTTGACCTACGCAGAACTCGACGCGCGCGCCAACCAACTCGCGCATCATCTGCAACGCCTCGGCGTCGGGCCGGACAGCATCGTCGGTCTCTGCCTCAATCGCTCGCCCGCGATGCTGGTGGGCCTGCTCGGCATCCTGAAAGCGGGCGGCGCTTACGTCCCGCTCGATCCGGCTTATCCGGCCGAACGACTCGCCTACATGCTCGCGGATTCGGGCGCGCAAGTCGTCCTTACGGAGCAAGCTATTGCCGCGCTCTTACCGTCGGCGGGCGTGCGCGCCATCCGGCTCGACGTTGATTGGCCGGAGATTGCGCGCGAGAGTGTGCTTGCGCCCGCGTGTCGCGTTGCGCCGGACAATCTCGCTTACGTCATCTACACATCAGGCTCGACGGGGCGACCGAAAGGCGTGGCGATGCCGCACCGCCCGCTCGTCAATCTGCTGCGCTGGCAGCGCGCGCGCTCCGGTGCAGACGCGCGCCCCCGCACGCTGCAATTCGCTTCGCTCAGCTTCGACGTTTCGTTTCAAGAGAGCTTCGCCACTTGGTTGACGGGCGCAACGCTCGTGCTCGTCGCCGACGAAGTGCGCCGCGACGCCGCCGAACTGTTGCGCCTCATCAACGCGGCGCGCGTGGAACGTCTCTTCCTGCCCTTCGTCGCCCTCCAACATCTGGCGGAAATCTCAGCGCGCACAGGCATCGCGCCTGCGACGCTCACGCAAGTCATCACGGCGGGCGAGCAGTTGAAGATCACACCTTACGTGCGCGCCTTCTTCCAACAATTCGCCGGGTGCACGCTCGACAATCAATACGGCCCGAGCGAGACGCACGTCGTCAGCGCCCACGCGCTCGACGGTGCGGCCGCCGAGTGGCCTGAATTGCCGCCCATCGGCCGGCCCATCGCCAACACGACCATGTATGTGCTCGATCAGGAGTTGCAGCCCGCGCCCATCGGCATCGCCGGCGAACTCTATCTCGGCGGCATGAGTTTAGCGCGCGGCTATCTGCACCGCCCCGACCTGACGGCCGAGCGGTTCGTGCCTGACCCGTTCAGCACAGCGACGGGCGCGCGCCTGTATCGCACGGGCGATCTGGCGCGTTGGCGCGCGGACGGCAGCATCGAGTATCTGGGGCGCATTGATAGTCAGGTCAAGATCAGAGGCTTCCGCATCGAGTTGGGCGAGATCGAGGCTGTGCTGGCCGAGCATGAAGCCGTCGCGGCCTGTGTCGTCGTGGCGCGTGGGGAGACCGCAGCCGAGCGGCAACTGGTGGCTTACGTGGTGGCTGGTGAACGAGCGCCGGACACGGCTGAATTGCGCGAGCACCTCAGCGCACGGTTGCCCGACTACATGCTGCCCGGCACGTTCGTCCTGCTCGCTGCCTTGCCGCTGACGCCGAGCGGGAAAGTCGACCGCCAGCGCCTGCCCGCACCAGCCAGTGATGTGACAGCCAGCGACACCGACTTTATCGCCCCGCGCACCCCGATT
>DASVQA010000098.1:0-27787 GCA_036389375.1 Pyrinomonadaceae bacterium
AAGTTTACTCTTCGAGTCGTCGCCGCTGGGCGCTTAATCTTTAACCTGTCAGGTGATGGTTAGCGGGAAGAGTTCAAAGCAGAGCAGAAAGACTGCGAGCGTGAGAGCGGCGACGACGAGCCGCGCGCGGCCGAGGGGCGCGCGTTCGTCTTCCGCCTGCGGGTGGCGCACGCGCAGCATGACGAACAGCAGCAGCGCATAGATGAACCCGCTCGGCGCACCGTGCCAGCGCCAGCCGAGGAACGCGAGCGCGCACATCAAGGCAAACGCGCCGCGGCCGACCCAACGGTGGACGCGCGCGCCTGCCACCGCAAAGACCGCGTGCCCGCCGTCTAGTTGACCCACCGGCAGCAGATTCAGACTCGTCACCAGCAGCCCGATCCACGCGGCGAAATAGAACGGATTAAACGCGATGTTATCGAACGGCACACGGAGCGCATGCGCCAGCAGGCGCAAGAGCGGCGGGTCGTTGAAGATGACCAGCCCGCCGCCCGCCGCCGCAGCCGCCGGCAGCGGTTCAGGGCGAGCGGTCAGTACGGCCGCGAGCGCGACAGGAATGAGCACGACGAAGCCCGCGAGCGGCCCGGCGACGCCGATGTCAAAGAGTGCGCGGCGCGTCGGGATGGGCGACTTGATCTTGATGAATGCGCCAAACGTGCCGGCGAGAAAAAGCGGCGGCGCGGGCAAAAAGTAAGGGAGCGTCGCCTGCACACCGTAGCGCCGGCAGGCGACGTAGTGCCCGCACTCGTGCGCGAGCAGGATGGCGAGCAGCGCGCCCGCAAAGGTCGCGCCTTGCACCAGCAGTCCGGGCTGCGCGAGCGCGTGTTTGACGAGACCCGCCACCGTGAGCGCGTAGTAAGCGGGCACGTAATAGATGTATTCAAACCAGTGTGCGGGCGCGGCCAGCGCGGGCGCAGGGATGTCCGCTTCGCCCGTCGCCAGCGTGACGCCGGCGAGCGTCGCCGTCAGCATCGTCAGCAGCAACAGCCCTGCATGCCGCGCCCACTCGCGCGCCGTCGGGCGCGATAGGGCGCGCGGCACGTAAAACGTCTCTGGCGGGAAGACCGGCGGGATGCTCTGAACAGACATTAAAAGCAGTGACGAGTGATAAGTGACTAGTGACGAGCAGGCGACAAGGCTTTAACTTGGCACTCGTCACTCGTCACTCGTCATTTGGGTATCGGTGTCGTGTATGTCTTCGCCCTCGTCGGTGTCGAAGCCATGGGCCTGTAGTTCTTTGCCGGGTTTGAAGCGGATGGTCTTCCCCTGCGGGATGGCGACCTCTTCGCCGGTGCGCGGGTTGCGCCCCACGCCGCGCTTGCGCGGTTTGACGACGAAGACGCCGAAGCCGCGCAGTTCGATGCGCTCGCCGCGCGCCAGCGCTTCCTTCATCGAATGAAAGAGCGCGTCCACGGCCTGCTCGGCCTTCATCTTCGGCACGCCCGTGCGGTCGGCCACGCGGTTCACGATGTCGAGTTTGATCACGCTTCGTTGACCTCCGTTAGGTCGCTCCCGGCGCTTGCCGTTTGCTGCGGATTAGTGTGTGACAACACTTGACTTAGCGATAATAGAGAGGCGCGCGCGGGCCTGTCAAGGAAGCGCCGCCTGAGCGTGCGTTGACAACGGCGCGCGCGGACGGCTAACCTCAAAAACTGTTCCCGGTTAGTTGTCCGTCGGCTGCGGCGCGCGCGCGTGGCCCGCCGCAGTTGCGAACGGGTAATTAGGGAGCCGGGCCGAACGGCCGGCTCAAGCACACACAACAGCTAAGCTTTTTTATGGCCATCTTCAAACGCAGCAACAAGAGCCGGCATCGCTTTGGCGACATCGCCGCCACGGACGACCGCGACATAGAGGTGCAGAGCTTCGAGTTGGAAGCGCGCAAGCACTTCTGGGGTGAAGCGCGTTTGCTGGTGCGCGATCTGATCTTCGCCGTGATGTTGATGATCCTGTTCGTCGTCTTCGTCGTGCAGCCCGTCAAGGTCGAGGGCACTTCGATGCTGCCGCGCCTGCACGACGGCGAGCGCATCTTCGTCAATAAACTGGTCTATTACCACCTGCCGCCGCTCTCGCGCGGCGACATCATCGTCTTCTGGTTTCCCGACGACCCGGACAAAAGCTACATCAAGCGCGTCATCGGTTTGCCCGGCGAGATGGTCGAGATACGCGACGGCGTGATCCGCATCAACGGGCAGGAACTCAACGAGCCTTATCTCGATCCGCAACTTAATCTGTCGCACGCCAGCCAGCCGGCCATGATCATCAAGCCGCACTACTATTTCGTCATGGGCGACAACCGCGACCATTCGAGCGACTCGCGCTACTGGGGGCTTGTGCCCGAAAAGTACATCTACGGCAAGGCGCTCTTTCGCTACTGGCCGCTCGCGCAGGCGAGCGTCATTCGCCACGAGACCGACTACGCGCTGACCGCGCCCGGCCTCAACCCGACGCCCACGCCCGACGAAGAAGAGGTCGCACCGTGAGGAAAGTAGTCAGTAGTCAGTAGCAAAGCATAGGTTCTTCTACTGACTACTGGCTACCGGCTACTGCTTTATGAACTGGCTGAAGCCACTGTTGTTGATGTTCTACGCGCCCGCGCGGGGGATGGGATTGGTGCGTGAACAGTCGCCTTGGCCGGCGGCGCTGGTGGCGCTCGCAGCTTACGTGCTGTACGAACTCTGCCTGCAAGGTGGTGCGGTCATGCGCGCGCCTTTGTTGCTCATCGGCGTGGTGGTCGGCTCGGCCGTGCCGCTCATCTGCATCGCGGTGGCGTTCGTGCCGATCACGATCTTCGTGGCCAATCTCTTTGAGCGGCGGGGCAGTTTTCGGCTGGTGCTGCAACAGGAGTATGGCGCGCTGGCGACGACGATGCTCTACGCGCTGGCGGCCGCCAGTCTGGCGGCGCTGCCGCTGGCGCTGTGGGCGAGTCTGAGCGGGTTTGAAGCGAGCGCCATGCGGGCCGCGCAGCGCATGCAGCAGATCACACAGAGTTTGCCGCAGGATGGCAGTCAGCCCGACCCCAGCGTGGTCGCGGAGATGGTCGCGCTGTTCGGCATCATGTTGCTGGCGGTGCTCATCTCGCCGCTGCCGCTCTTTGGTTTATGGGCGGTCGTCGCCGTGCGCGAGGTCTTCCGCTTCACGTGGCTACGGGCGCTGTTCGTCGTCATCATCAGCGGCGTGCTGTTCGTGCCGGCGCTGGCGCTGCTCGGCTGGTTGTTTACGCGCACGTTTCTCGGCTCGCCGTTTCTGCTGCTGATGATGTTCCTGTTCCTGCGCGGCTACATCGGCGACATGCTGCGCGCGCAACGCGCCCGCGCCGCCTTTCGCCAGAACCTCGAAGCCGCGACGCTCAATCCGGCCGACGCCTCGGCGCATTACAATCTCGGTCTCGTCCACCTGCAACGCAAAGAACTGGCGGAGGCGCGCACACGCTTTATGCGCGCCATCGAGATTGACCCGGACGAGACGGACGCGCATTTTCAGTTGGGCCGCATCAGCCGGCTGGAAGGCAAACTGCCCGAAGCCATCCAGCACTTCGAGCAGGTCGTCACGCGCGACCAGCAACACGCGCAGCACGAAATCTGGCGCGAGATCGGCGCGACCTACCTTGCCGCCGGCCAGCACGACGACGCGCTCGACGCGCTTGAGCGTTTCCTTGATCAACGTCCGTCCGACCCCGAAGCTCTGTACCTGAAGGGGCGCGCGCTTGCGGGCTTGGGCCACGCGCGCGAGGCCGCCGAAGCCATGCGCGCCTGCATCGAGGCCGTCCAAACCGCGCCCGCTTACAAGTACCGCGCCGACAAACGCTGGCTCAACGAGGCGCAGCAGTTTCTCCGCACGAAGGCTTGAACGTGCGCGCGCCATTTGGCCGGCTGAACTCAACAGGCAATACTATTCAACCCTCGCGCACCGAGCGGGCGGCGAACGCGCGCTCAGCCGCGCGTCGGGCCAACCGGCCCGCGCCCGTTTCAACTTGCTTTTGCCACCCGCACGCTCGTTCAGGAGAAGACTATGCGCAAAATGCTCTCGGTTGTGCTCGCGTGTTTGCTCTCTGTCTATCTGCTCGCGCCGCCCCGCGCCGTTGTCGGACGGGCCGGGCAGCGCAGCGTCACATCAGCGCAAAGGCTTGTGGCGATTACGACGGGCCAGACGCCGATGCTGGATGACCTGCGCGAGTTGTGCGATCAGATCGGCGGGCGGCCGACGGGGTCGCCGGCCTGCGCGCGTGCGGTTGAGTGGGGCGCGGCAAAGTTTCGCGCCGCAGGTGTTGACCGCGTCGCGGTTGAACCATTCACCGTGCCGCACCTGTGGCTGGGGCAGACGGCCGAAGCCGAGTGTCTTGCGCCCGAACGCTTCGACGTGCGGCTGGCCGCCGCGCCTTACTCGTCTGCAACACCGATGCAGCGCCCGCTCAACGCGCGCCTCGTACTCGCGGGCGACGGCAGCCCCGAAGCATTCGCCAAACTCGGCCGTCAGGCGCGCGGCGCAATCGCGCTCGTCACCTCCGGCGAGATGCGGACGCTCGAAGACCTCTTTGCCGAGTACATACGCAACGGCCCGCTGGTCGCGGCGGCGCGCAAAGCGCAGGTCGCGGCGCTCTTGCTGCAATCAACGCGCCCGCGCGGGCTGCTCTACCGCCATCCCATCTCGTTCGTCGCGCAGCCCGTCGAAATACCCATCGCCATCGTCGCGCGCGAACACGCCGCACGGCTCGCACGCCTCGCCGCGCGCGGCGGTGACGTGCGCCTGCGACTCAACCTGTCGAACCGGACGGGCGGCGCGTATCAGGCGCAGAACGTCGTGGCCGAGATACGCGGGCGCGAGCAGCCGGACGAAGTTGTGCTGCTCGGCGCGCATCTGGATTCGTGGGACTTGGGCACGGGCGCAAACGATAACGGCGTCAACGTCGCGCTCGTCTTGGAAGTGGCGCGCGCCATCAAACAGTTGGGCCTGCGCCCGCGCCGCACCATCCGCTTCGCTCTCTTCACCGGCGAGGAGCAGGGCATGTTCGGCTCTGCGGGCTACGTCGCCCGCCACGCGCATGAACTCGATAACCACGTCGCGGCCATCATCTTCGACATCGGCTCCGGGCGCACGACCGGCTTCTACCTGAACGGGCGCGAAGAACTGCGCCGCCCCGTCGAAGCGGCCCTGCGTGCCGCCAGTTGGCTGGGCGTGTCCGCCAACCCGCCCGACGCGATTGACGGCACGGACAACTACGACTTCCTGCTCGCAGGCGTCCCGAACTTGGTGGCGAATCAGGACGCGCTGCCGTACCTGCCCGACTATCACGCCGAGTCGGACGTGTTCGATATGGTGGACGCGACCGAGGCTAAGCGGAACGCGGCCGTCGCCGCTGCGCTCGTCTGGTCGCTCGCCGACGCCGCGCAACGCCCCGCCGCCCGTCAGAGCCGCGCCGAAGTCGAACAACTGATCCGGGCCACGCACCTCGATGAACAGATGCGCGCCTTCGAGCAATGGACGGACTGGACGACGGGCCGGCGCGGCGTGAATCGTTAAAAGCAGTGACAAGTGACAAGTAAAAAAACTGCCTGCTCGTCACTTGTCACTCGTCACTCGTCACTGCTTTACCTGATCTGTTATCGTGGCCACCGCTATGAATAATCGAAAAGAGGCGCTGCTAGCGCTCGAAGACGGCCGCATCTGGCGCGGGCGCTCGTGGGGCGCTGACGGCGAACGTTGCGGCGAGATTGTCTTTAACACTTCGATGACCGGCTATCAGGAGGTCTTAACCGATCCGTCCTACGCCGGGCAGATCGTCTGCATGACCTACCCGCTCATCGGCAACTACGGCGTGAACGCGGCGGACGCAGAATCGGCGCGTCCATGGGTCGAAGGCTTCGTCGTGCGCGAGGCGAGCCGCACCGCTTCAAGCTGGCGCGCGGAAGAGACGCTCGACGATTACCTGCGGCGCTGGCAGATCGTCGCCATCGACCACGTTGACACGCGCGCGCTCGTGCGCCACATACGCAACCTCGGCGCGATGCGTGCGTGTCTTTCGACGATTGATCTGGATGCTGAAAGCCTCGTGGCCAAAGCGCGCGCGGCTGCGCCGATGGAGCATAGGGAACTGGCGAGCGTCGTGACGACCGCGCAGGCCTATGAAGTGCCAGCCCTGGGCGCGGAGCGTTTCCACGTCGTCTGCTACGACTTCGGCGTAAAGCTGAATTCGCTGCGCTCGTTTGCGGCGCTCGGTTGTCGCCTGACGGTCGTGCCCGCTTGGATGCCGGCGGCGGAAGTGCTCGCCTTAAAGCCGGACGGCATCTTTCTCTCCAACGGCCCGGGCGATCCGGCGGCGATGGATCAGGTGGTCGAAGAGATCAAGCGCGTCACCGCATCGGGCGTGCCGACGTTCGGCATCTGCTTCGGGCATCAGTTGCTCGGCCGCGCCTTCGGCGGGACAACTTATAAGCTGCGCTTTGGTCATCGCGGCGGCAATCAGCCGGTGCTGGAACGCGCGGCCGGCACGGTCGAGATCACTTCACACAATCACGGTTTCGCCGTCGCCGCCGACAGCCTGCCCGCCGACGTAGAGATTACGCACATCAACCTCAACGACAACTGCGTCGAGGGTATGCGCCACGCGCGCCTCCCCGTCTTCTCTGTCCAGTATCACCCCGAAGCCGCGCCGGGGCCGCACGATGCCGAACACCACTTCCGCCGCTTCATCGAGTTGATGCAGCAGCAACGCGCGCAGCCGCAGACGCGGGCTTAAAGTTCGGGCCGCACAAAACAGCGCGGTGGCCAGTGCAAGGCTGCACGCGCAAGCCTCCAACCACGCACACCTGTCACGTTTGAGCTTCTTAATCCTGATTGTGCGGCGTCGCTCCGTCAGCGGCGACGGCTGCGGGCGTGCCCGTAGCGTCCGTCTCCAACAAGGCGGCGACCAGTCCTTTGTCTGCGCCGCGATGCTCCATCCAGTGGCGATAGACGACGGAGATGATGGCGGTGACGGGGATGGCGAGGAAGATGCCGGCCACGCCGGCCAGTTCCGCGCCGCAGAGGATGGCGAGGATGACGGCGAGCGGGTGCAGGTGTATGCCTTGCCCGATGATGCGTGGGTAGGTCACGTAGTCGTGAATGATGCGCAGCACGGCGAGGAAGAGAAAGACGGCGAGCGCCTGATTGGACGAGTGGAAACTGGCGAGCAGCACGGCGAGCGTGGCGACCGTGAGCGGCCCGGCGAGCGGGATGAATTCCAGCAGCCCCGCGATGATGCCGAGCACGAGCGCGTAAGGCACGCCGATTAACAGGAACCCGATTGTGCAGATCGTCCCGATCAGCAGGCAGGCGATCAACTGTGCGCGAATGTAAGCGGCGAGCGTCGAGTTTACATCCTGAAACACTTCGTCGCCGCGCCAGCGCAGACGCCCGCGCGGCAGCATCTGCAAAGCCGAGCGCCGGAACGTGTCCGCGTCCTTCAGGAGAAAGAAGGCGAGAATGGGGATCAGCACGAACCAGGGAATGTACGTGAGCAGCCCGGCGGCGTGGATGATAGTCTCGCTGGCGTAACCACTGATGCCCTCGAACGCGCGCGTCAGCGCAGTGTTGATGTACTCGCGCACGCTCGGCGGCAGCCGCGAGGTCTGGTAATAATTCTGCCAGCCCTGCAACCGCCCCTGCACGCTGCGCACGTATGCCGGCGCTTGCTGCGCCATCTCCGTGAGTTGGTTGCTGACGACGGGCAGCAGCAACAGGACGGTCACGGTGAGCGAGCCAAAGATAACCAGATAGACGATGCCGATGGCTAACGGGCGCGGCATCAAACGCTCTTTGCCGCGCAGGCGCAAGGGGCGATGCACCAGTTCAACTAGCGGCGCGATCAGGTAGGCGAAGAAGATCGAGAGCACGAGCAGCAGCAGCACGCCCGTCAGTTTATAGAGCGCCCAGATGAAGCCGGCGACGAGCAGGACGATGATGATCAGGCGCAGGATGGCGCGCGTCTGCGGCCACGTCGCTTCGGCAGCGGCGGCGGCAGCGGTCGTGGCCGTCCTGACCTCCTGCGCGCTCGCCCCATCCAACGTTTCGTCTAAGGTCGCCATCGCTCAATCGTCTTCGTAAGTATCGTCGGGCAGCGAACTGAGATAAGCGGCGTGTTCCCAGACGAGACCGCGCCACTCGTCGCTCGCGTTCATCAATTGCAGCGCCGCCAACGGCTGCGCCGGGTTGCGCTCGACGCGCAAGACCTCCGCCACCGTCTGCAATTTCGTGCTGCCCTCGTTCTCGTCGAGCACAGCCAGTTGCACGCGACTGCCCACGTCCGGCAGATGATGCAGGTGGACGAGCGCCCCGGCGGGGCCGACGTTCTCCGTCTCGCCTTCGACCACGATGTGCTTGCCCGAACCCGAATCGTCCCACTCCGCCCGCACCGGCAGACTCACCACGTAGCGCGGCCCCGACCGCTGCTCACTCGAATAGTTCAACGCCATAAAAGCATTAGTGCTGAGTGGCGAGGGCTAAGGGCTGAATAAAAGCTAGTCGGTTTTTACTCAGCCCTCAGCCCGCAGCACTCAGGACTTCCTTTCTCATTCTTCTTCCTGCACGCGCAGTTTTTCGAGCACGGAGAAGTCTTCGAGCGTGGTCGTGTCGCCGGCGACTGCGCCGCTGGCGGCAATCTCACGCAAGAGCCGGCGCATGATCTTGCCGGAACGCGTCTTCGGCAGCGCGTCCGTGAAGCGTATGTCGTCAGGGCGTGCGAGCGCGCCGATCTCGCGCGTCACATGCTGGCGCAAGGCCGCCTTTAGCTCTTCCGTCGCCGCCCTTGTGCCTTCGAGCGTGACGAAGGCGACGACCGACTGACCTTTCAACTCGTCGGGGCGACCGACGACCGCAGCCTCCGCCACCGCCTCATGCGAGACGAGCGCGCTCTCGATCTCCATCGTGCCCAGCCGGTGGCCGCTTACATTTATGACATCATCAACGCGCCCCATAATCCAGTAATAGCCGTCCGCGTCGCGCCGCGCGCCGTCGCCCGCGAAATAGACGCCCGCGATCTCCGACCAGTAGGCCGCGCGGTAACGCTCGTCGTCGCCCCAGATCGTCCGGAGCATCGCGGGCCAAGGGCGCTTGATGACGAGGTAGCCGCCCAGATTATCGGCGACCGGCTCGCCCGTCTTGGTCATGATGTCTATGGCGATGCCGGGCAATGGTTTCGTGGCCGAACCGGGTTTCGTCGGCGTCGCGCCCGGCAGCGGCGAGATCATGATGCCGCCCGTCTCGGTCTGCCACCACGTATCCACGACGGGGCAGCGCCCGCCGCCGATGGTCTCCCGATACCACATCCACGCTTCCGGGTTGATGGGTTCGCCGACCGTGCCGAGCAGGCGCAAACTGGTCAGATCATGTTTACGCGGCCACTGTTCGCCCCACTTGATGAAGGCGCGGATCGCGGTCGGTGCGGTGTAGAAGATGCTGACGCCGTGCCGCTCGATGATCGACCAGAAGCGATCCGGCTCCGGGTAGTTGGGCGCACCCTCATACATCAGCGTCGTCGCGCCGTTCGAGAGCGGGCCGTAGACCACATAACTGTGACCCGTTACCCAGCCGATGTCGGCCGTACACCAGTAGGTGTCCTCCTCTTTGAGATCGAAGACCCACTTGGTCGTCAGGTGCGCGTAGAGGAGATAACCGGCGGTCGTGTGCAGGATGCCTTTGGGTTTGCCGGTCGTGCCGGACGTGTAGAGGATAAAGAGCGGGTGCTCGCTGGGGAGTTCGACCGCCGGGCAATCGACCGCCGCCGCGTCCATCCATTCGTGCCACCAGTGGTCGCGCCCCAACTGCATCCGCACGTCCGAGCCGGTGCGCTTGACGACGATGCACGTCTCAATCGTCGGCGTCTGCTTGAGCGCCTCGTCCACCGCCGGTTTCAACTTCACTTCCGCGCCGCGCCGGAAGCCGCCGTCCGCCGTCACGACGACCTTGCAGCCCGCATCGTTGATGCGATCTTTGAGCGCGTCCGCCGAGAAGCCGCCGAAGACGACGGAGTGCGTTGCGCCGATGCGCGTGCAGGCGAGCATGGCGATGGCGAGTTCGGGGATGAGCGGCAGATAGAGCGCCACGCGGTCGCCGCGCTCGACGCCCGCGCGCTTCAAGACGTTGGCGAAGCGGCAGACCTCGCGGTGCAGTTGTTGATAAGTGAGTGTGCGCTGCTCGCCCGGCTCGCCCTCCCAGATGATGGCCGCCTTGTTACGCCGCCAGGAGGTTAAGTGTCGGTCGAGACAGTTGTAAGAGATATTGAGTTCGCCGCCGCCGAACCACTCGGCGTGCGGCGGTTCCCACTTAAGCACGGTGTCCCAACGTTTGAACCAGCTAAGTTCTTCCGCCATGCGCGCCCAGTAAGCGTCGGGGTCGCGTTCGGCTTCGGCGCACAGTGCTTCATAAGCGGCGCGCGAACCGATGTGCGCTTTTTCGGAGAACTCCGGCGGCGGCGCAAAGATGCGCTCCTCGTGCAGCACCGATTCGATGTTCGTCGTAGACGTGGACATAAACGCTGGTTTAACTCTCCTCCGGCGTGAACGAATGACTAGGGGAACGAATGGCTGCCCGCATTATACGTTGAACGGCCCGGTTGTCTATCACAGAAGCGCGCAGGCGGCCAAAGCGGACTTTGTCCACCCGGCGCTTTGTGCTAAATCTTCTGGCCATGAACAGACAGAAGCTGATCTCAGGTTTGCGCGCCCTCTTGCTGTGCGGTTCTTTATGCGGCGCTCATGCGCTCGCCCAGACGCCCGCGCCCGTCAAAGAGCGCAGCGTGCCGCCGCTCGCAGACGCGCGCGACGAGCGGCTTTGGCAGCGCGCGTTGAAACTGCACCGCAGCGCCATCGTCGTAGACACGCACAACGACATCACGACGATGATGGAGGACGAAGACTACGACATCGGCCAGTCTTCCATCGGCAAGTACCACACAGACCTTGCGCGCATGAAGGAGGGCGGCTTAACGGCCGAGTTCTTCTCCGTCTATGTGGACAAGAAATATGCGGAAACGGGCGGCTCGGCCCGCCGCGCCATGGATCAGATCGATTGGGTCTATCGCTCGGCCGAACGTTACCCGCAGCAGTTGCTCTTAGCCACGACGGCCGCCGACATACGCCGCGCGAAAAAGGAAGGGAAGGTCGCCGCGCTCATGGGCATCGAGGGCGGGCACGCCATAGAGAACTCGCTCTTTGCCCTGCGCGACTTCTACCGGCTCGGCGTGCGCTACATGACCTTGACGCACAACAACACGAACGATTGGGCCGACTCTTCGCGCGACCAGCCGAAGCACAACGGCTTGACCGAGTTTGGCCGCGAGGTCGTGCGCGAGATGAACCGCATCGGCATGCTCGTGGACGTGTCGCACGTCTCCGACAAGACGATGTCGGACGTGCTCGACATCTCCACCGCGCCGATTATCGCCTCGCATTCGTCGGCGCGCGCACTCGCCAATCACCCGCGCAACATCCCCGACGAACTGCTCCGCCGCATCGCCAAAAACGGCGGCGTCGTGATGGTCAATTTCTACCCGGCCTTCATTAGTCAGGCTTACGCGGACGCCGACCGCGCGCGCGACGAGCGCCTGAAGGCGCAGCGCGACGCGTTGCAGGCGCAGTTCAAGACCGACCCGAAACGCTTGAGCGACGAGTTGCAGAAACTGAACGATGCGAACCCGATCCCGAAAGTGCCGCTCTCGGTCTTGATCGACCACTTCGACCACATCGCCAAAGTGGCCGGCATAGATCACGTCGGCATCGGCTCGGACTTCGACGGCGTGCCCGACCTGCCCGCCGGCATGGAGGACATCGCGCATCTGCCGAACATCACTTACGAGTTATTGAAACGCGGCTACAGCGAGCGCGACGTGCGCAAGGTCTTGGGCGAGAACTTTCTGCGCGTCATGGCGGCGGCGGAGCGCGTCGCACGCGGCACGCGCACAAGCGGCGACGGCAGTTTGCAGCGTCTGCCCGGCGCGGCGCGTTAACTGCGCGCGCGCCCGCAAAGCGGCCACAAAACAAGAGCGCATGAAGTCGCTTGACTCCATGCGCTCTCTTGCTAACAGGCGAGGACAGTAAAACCCTCAGTCAGCCTACCTGTTTATCCTATTTTGCGACGGGCGCGTTAGCGGCCACCACCACCGCCCGACGAACTGCCGCCGCCACCGCCTGAGCCGCCGCTACCAGAGCCACCGCCCGAGCCACCGGAGCCAGAGCCACCGCCCGAGCCGCTCCCGCCAGAGCCGCTGCCACCACCAGCACCACCGCCGCCGCCAGTGCCACCACCGCCGCCAGTTGATCCGCCGCCACCGGTGCCGCCACCACCGCCGGTCGAACCGCCACCACTACCAGACTCTTCTCTGTCTCTACTCATTGCCAGAATCCTCCTGATTGGTGTTGAGGGTTTGCATCTGTCGCAAGCGCGATAGATTAGCCGTTGGTCTGACCCGCCTGCCCGTGTTCGCCTGAAAGTCTGCGACTGAATTATCAACCGGCGTGCCGCGTGCTGCGCGCGAAAAACTTGTGATCCGAGCACTGAAATTAATGGGCACAAACAACACAAACGAACAGGCAAACGCTTAACTGACGACCCGCCCGCGCAGGCTAAAGTCATACATGGCAAATTAAAAAGCGTACACGGCGCAACAGTTGATCACATCGTTTGTGCATGCCCGCGAAAGACCATAAGGGCGTTCAAGGCACGCGCGCGCACGCGTGCTATAATTTCATCCTGCATGCAGCAAGCCGGCGTCTACATCCACATTCCCTTCTGTCGCGCACGCTGTTCTTATTGCGACTTCGCCACCGGCACTTACCAAGCGCCCTTGGCCGAACGCTACGTGCGTGCGCTCGTGCTTGAGATCGCCAACTACGCACAGACCTCGCGGCGCGATGTGGACACGATCTACTTCGGCGGCGGCACGCCCTCCCTGCTCAGCCCCGCACAGCTTGAAACGCTTCTGCGCGCCGTGCATGCCGGCTTTCGCGTCGCGCCCCGTGCGGAAGTGACGATGGAGATGAATCCCGGCACGGTCACACCTGAGAGCTTGCGCGCCTTTCGCGCAGCAGGCGTCAATCGCGCCAGCTTCGGCCTGCAAACCTTCGACGACGAACAACTGCGCCGCCTCGGCCGCACGCACACGGCCGACGATGCGCGCCGCACCTTCACAGACCTGCGCGCCGCAGGCTTCGCCAACATCAGCTTCGATCTTATCGCCGGGCTACCGGGCCAGACGCTCGCACAGTGGGCGCACAACATGGACGCGGCCCTCGCGCTCGAACCCGAACACCTCTCGCTCTACCTGCTCGAAGTCCACGAGGGCACACCGCTCGCCGAGCAACTCACGCGCGGTCTCTGGCCGCAGCCCGACGCCGACACGGCCGCAGAGATGTATCGCCTCTTGCTCACGCGCACCGCCGCCGCCGGTTACGAGCATTACGAAATCTCAAACTTCTGCCGCCCCCAACGCGAGTCGCGCCACAATCTGAAATACTGGACGGGCGCGCCCTATTACGGTTTCGGCTGCGCGGCGCACTCTTACGACGGCGCGCGTCTGCGCTGGGCGAACGAGCGCGACACGGCGCGCTACGTTGAACTGATCGAAGCAGGCCAGAGCGCCGTCGTCGAAACAACCGAACTAGACGAGCGCGACGTGAGCGCCGAAGCACTCTTTCTGGGCCTGCGCCTGATGCGCGGCGTTGACCTGCGCGCGCACCGCACGCGCTTTGGCACGGACGTGCGCGCCGCCCACGCCGCCGACCTCGCGCGCTTCAGCGCGAGCGGTTTGATTCAACTCGACGACGACTGTTTGCGCCTGACGCCCGACGGCGTCCTGCTCTCCAACGAAGTCTTCGCCGCATTCGTTTAAGCACTGATGAGTGACGAGTAACGAGCGACGGGTTAGAATGCTGCTTGCTCAGCACTCGTCACTTGTCACTGTCTTCTTATGATCGATCTACGTAGCGACACTGTTACCAAGCCGACGCCCGCGATGCGGCGGGCGATGGCCGAGGCCGAAGTGGGCGACGACGTGTACGGCGAAGACCCGACCGTCAATCGCCTGCAAGAGCGGGCGGCGGAAATCTTCGAGAAGGAAGCGGCCATCTTCGTCCCGACCGGCTCGATGGGCAACCAGATCGCCGTCAAACTGCACACGCGCCCCGGCACGGAGGTCGTCATTGAGGAGCGCGGGCACATCTTCAACTTCGAGCTGGCCGCGATGGCGGCGGTCGCCGGCACGCTCGCGCGCCCCGTCAAGAGTCAGGACGGCAGCGGCATACTGACGTGGGCGGAGATCGCCCCGGCGCTCCACGTCAAAAACAGCAGCGCCTACTACGTTGCGCCCACCGGCCTCGTCGCGCTTGAGAACTCGCACAACCTTGCGGGCGGGACGCTCTACACGCGCGCCCGCACCGAAGAGATTTGCGCGCGCGCGCACGAACTAGACCTGCCCGTGCATCTCGACGGCGCACGCATCTTCAACGCCGCCGCCGCGCTCGGCGAGACGGTCGCGGCGCTGGCGCGACCCGCCGACTCGGTCATGTTCTGCCTGTCGAAAGCTCTGGGCGCGCCGGTCGGCTCGCTCCTCTTAGGCACGCGCGACTTCATCGCGGAGGCACGCCGCTGGCGGAAACTTCTGGGCGGCGGCATGCGGCAGGCGGGCGTGCTGGCGGCAGCGGGGCTGATCGCGCTCGAAGAGACGCCGAAGCGTTTGCCTGAAGATCATGCTAACGCGCGGCGACTGGCGGAAGGCTTGGCGGAGTTGCCGGGCGTGCAGATCGATCCTGAGCGCGTCGTCACGAACATCGTCATCTTCGACGTGGCGGAGACGGGGCACGCGGCCGATGAAATCTGCGCCCGCCTCGCCGAGCACGGCGTGCTCGCCTCCGGCTTCAGCACGGCGATCCGCATGGTCACGCATTACGACGTGGCGCGCGCCGACATCGAGGCGGCGCTCGACGCCTTGCGTGCAGTTCTCGACAACGGATGACTAAACCTCTGCTCATTGCGATTGACGGCCCATCGGGCGCGGGTAAATCCACGCTCGGCAAACTGCTCGCGCGCCAACTCGGGCTGCTCTACATTGACACGGGTGCAATGTATCGCGCGGTCGCACTTGCGGTCATCGAAGCTGGCGTGAGCGCGACGGACGAGGCGGCGGTCGCGGCCGTGGCCGAGGGCGCGCAGATCGAACTTGTGGGCGACCCCGACCATCTGCGCGTCGTGCTCGACGGGCGCGACGTGACGACCGAGATTCGCACTGAACAGGTCACGCGTCTGTCGTCCGTCGTCTCGACCATCCCGGCGGTGCGGCGCGATCTTGTGCGGCGGCAGCGCGCGATGGGCGCGCGCGGCGGCGTCGTGCTCGACGGGCGCGACATCGGCACGGTCGTCTTCCCCGCAGCCGACGTGAAATTCTTCCTCACGGCCGTTCCGGAAGCGCGCGCCGGGCGGCGCTTTGCCGAAGACAAGCGCAAAGAACCCGACCTGACTTTTGACGAGACGCTCGCCGACATCAACACGCGTGACCTGCGCGATTCGACCCGCGCCGACTCGCCGCTCGCCATCGCGCCCGACGCGTTCGTGATTGACACGACCGACCTCTCAGTTGATGAAGTCTTAGCCGGCATGCTCGAAGCCGTGCGCGCACGGCAGGCGGCCACCGAAGCGCAGACGCAAAACTGACACTTGAGCAGATGTTCACCGGCCTCATCGAAGAACTCGGTCGCGTGCGTAGCCTTGAGCAGCGCGGCGAGGGCGTGCGTCTGCGCGTGGCGGCGCGCGTCGTCACGGAGGGCACGCGCGAGGGCGATTCCATCGCGGTCAACGGCGTGTGTCTGACGGCGCTCGAAGTGGGCGCGGACTCGTTTGCGGCGGACGGCTCGCGCGAGACCTTGCAACGCTCGACGCTCGGCAATTTGCGCGCCGGCTCGGTCGTCAATCTTGAGCGCGCCGTGACGCCGCAGACGCGGCTCGGCGGGCACATCGTACAGGGGCACGTGGACGGGCGCGGGCGTTTTCTCTCGGCGGAGGAACATGGCGGCTCTTGGACGGTGCGCGTTGCGTACCCGCCGGAGCTTGCGCGCTATCTTGTCTTCAAAGGTTCGGTCGCGGTCGAGGGCATCAGCCTGACGGTCGCGGGGCTGACGGACGAATATTTCGAGATCGCCATCATCCCGAAGACTTGGCACGTGACCAATCTTTCGACCCTGCGCGCGGGCGACGCCGTCAACCTCGAAGCCGACATCATCGCCAAGTACGTCGAGCGCATGCTGCTGCACCGCATGCCGGCAGACGCGCCGCAGTCAACGCTGACGATAGAGAAGCTGACCGAACTTGGATTCAAGTAGTACGCGCGCCGCAGCTAGAACGCGCCGCTTAGACTTAGCCCGCCTGCCGCAATACTTCATCAACTGACACCGCGTTATTGCACTTCCGACCCCGCCTTGGCCTGCGTCCGCTTGATTCGTCGCACTTTTGCGCGTGGCCTCTGGCTTGCCCTTGCGTATTGTCGTTATCGCATCATCGTTCGACGGAGAAGCTACACGCATGAAAAATTTTCTGACCTTGTCAGCGACAATCTCGCTTCTGCTCTTGCTCACGCATAGCGCCCGCGCGCAAGCGCCTGCCAACACCGGCGAAGCCTTGCGCCGGTTTGAAGTGGGCGGTCACGCCTTTGCCGTGAACGGCGACACACTGGGGAACGGCTTTGGTGTGGGCGGCCGGTTCACTTACAACTTCAACAAGTATCTGGCGGCCGACAATGAAGTAAATACCTTCCTCAACGACGAAGCGCAGCACGTCGGCACTGAAGGACTGTTCGGCCTGAAAGCCGGCGTGCGCTACCGCCGCATCGGCGTCTTTGCCAAGGCCCGCCCCGGTTTCGTCTCCAACATCGCGCTCAACGGCAGCTTCGCCGGTCAGACCAAACCGGCCTTCGACGCCGGTGGCATCTTCGAGGTGTACATGTCAGACCATGCCGCGCTGCGCGTGGACGTGGGCGACACGATGGTCTTGCTTGGGCGCGACAGCACCCGCGTGGGTTTCCCCAACGCCTTGACGGGCACGACGCACAACCTGCAAACGAGCTTTGGGATCAACCTCCGTTTCTGAAATTCCGGTCGCAAAATCGGCCGTCTTCGGGTAACATACAGCCCGGTACAACCATTCTCCCCCGGCCTGTCGAGCACCCGAATGCCTTTTGCTTCCATCGAAGAAGCGGCCGCCGATATACGCGCCGGTCGCATGGTCATCATCGTGGATGATGAGGATCGTGAGAACGAGGGCGACCTCGTCTGCGCGGCCGAACTCGTCACGCCTGAGATCATCAATTTCATGGCCACGCACGCGCGCGGCCTCATCTGCATGCCCCTGACCGAGGAACGCTGTGACGAACTGCACCTGACCATGCAGGTCGCCGACAACACCTCTTTTCTCGGCACGGCCTTTACCGTCTCAATCGAAGCCCGCAAGGGCGTGACGACCGGCATCTCGGCGGCCGACCGCGCAACGACGATCTTAACGGCCGTCGATCCCAAGACGCGCCCGCAAGACCTTGCGCGCCCCGGGCACGTCTTCCCCTTGCGCGCCCGCAAGGGCGGCGTGCTTGTCCGCCCCGGTCAGACCGAGGCGAGCGTTGACCTCGCGCGCATCGCGGGGCTTTATCCGGCGGGCGTCATCTGCGAGATCATGAATCCCGACGGCACGATGGCGCGGCTACCGCAACTCACGGAGTTTGCCCGCGCGCACGCGCTCAAGATCATCTCGGTCGCAGACCTCGTGCGCTATCGCATGCAGAAAGAGGCGCTGGTGCGGCGCGCGGTCGAGACGGACGTGCCGACCATCTACGGCCAATTTCGCGCCGTCGCCTATGAGAACGTTATCAACGGCGAGGTGCATCTGGCGATGGTCATGGGCGACGTGACGACGCCCGACCCCGTCCTCGTGCGCGTCCACACGGAGAACGTCACGGGCGACGTGTTCGGCTCGCTCCTCGACGACGCGAGTTTCCAGTTGCAGACGGCGCTTGAGAAGATCGCGGGCGCGGCGCGCGGCGTCGTCCTCTATCTGAAGCAGCGCGAGCACGGGCTTGATCTGATCCACCAGTTGCGCACCTACGTCGCCATGCGCGAGCACAAGTTGACGTTCGAGGAAGCGAGCGTCGAGACGGGCTACGGGGCGAGCCGCGATTACGGCGTCGGCGCACAAATCCTGCACGATCTGGGCGTGCGCCGCCTTCTGCTCCTGTCGAACCATCCGCCGAAGGTCGCGGCGCTCGAAGGCTTCGAGTTGGAAGTGGTCGGCAACGTGCCGCTCGGCGCACCGGCGAAAGAAACGATGAGCGCGGAATGATAAATGATGAATGAAGGCGGCGGGCCTGTACGACTCTTCCAGACATCATAGATCGTTCATCATCTGTTTCCTTCTCTCCTCAAATAAAGTTTTGTTTAAGTGGCCGGCGAGAGTTAGAGGCAGCGTTTTATGCCTGTTGACGATAGGGACGAACGAACAGAGGGCAGCACTCCGCAGGCAGGTGAGTCTGCGCCCGGCGCGGCGCAGACATCTGCCGCGCCGCCCGCGCGCCGCAGTTGGCGCAGGCGCTACATCACGCGCCGGAACGCGCTCTACGTGGCGCTCGTGGCCGTCGTCGGGGCGCTGGCGCTCGTGCTGCTCGGCCTCTTCCTCTATCGCACGGGGCGCGTGGACGCGCTCATCGCCAATCAGATCGTCAGCACGCTTGCCGAGTACGGCATCCGCGCCGAGATTAAAGAGTTTCACGCGGCGCTCGGGCCCCGCACGGTCGAGATCAAAGGCCTCGCGCTCTACGACGCGCAGACGGGCGCGCCGCTTGGGCGCATTGATACGATCATCGCCACCATTCGCATCGAAGACCTCTACGCGTTAAATCTGCGCCGCAACGTCAACCTCGAAGCTCTAGACATCAACGGCGTCGAAGCGTGGGTCGCCTTCGACGAGCAGGGGCGCTCGAACTTCCGCAACATACACCTGCCGCCGCCCGACAAGAACAAGCGCATCCTCTTCTCCTATTCGACCGCGCACGTCAAAGTTAACAACGCCCTCATCCACTACGAGGTGCGCAACGCCTCGAACGACGAGCACACAGGCGCGCAGACCGTCCACGTCTTGTCGGGTGAAGCGCGCAACCTGCGCGCCGAGATTCAACCCGACGATCCGAACGCGCCCGCCGATAGCTGGATGAACCGCGTCGATCTCGCCATGACGGATTCGACCTTCACGCTCGACGGCAACCGGGTCGAACCCATCGACATTGAGGCGCACGCGCGCGTGAACCAGACCCGCGCCGAGATCAGCGATCTCACCCTGCGCTCGCCCGTCGCGGAGTCGCATCTGACGGGCACGCTCGATGATTGGCGCGCGGGTCGCTACCAGTTGCAGGTGCGCTCGACCGTTGACCTGACGCAAATCTCCGACACGTTCAAATCGGCGACGCCCTTGCGCGGCGCGGGCGAGTTCGTCGGCACGGTGACGGGCGAGGGCACGCGTTACAAGGTCGAAGGCGACATTAAAGCGGACGGCATCGCGGCCGGCGACATACGCCTGAAGGGCCTGCAACTCAACGCGACGGCGACCGGCGAAGGCGCGCGGCAATACAACGCGCAGGGGCGCGCCGTCATGGAGTTGCTGACGGCCGGCAGCTTCAATCTGAACCTCGTGCAGATACGCGGCGGCGTAATGGGCACGGGCGCGGACTTCCGCTTCATCGGCGAACTGCGCGCGGCGGCGCTCCGGCGCAAAGAGATGAGCATTGCGAGCCTGATGCTGGCGGATGCGGTCGCGGAAGTGCGCGACGGCAAGGTTGAAGGCACGGCCGGGAGCGCCACCGGCAGCACGATCAATCTTGGCGACACGCGCGCTTCGGGTTTGCGTGCAAACGGCATCCGCTTTAGCGCGACCGACCGCGACCACTTCAACGCGAGCGTCAACAGTCTCTCGACCGGCGCGATCACAAACAAGACGACGCACTTAAACGGCCTGACGGCGCGCAACGTGACGGCGACCGGGCGCGGCACTGTGACGGACGTGGCGACAAACGACGTGCGTGTTGCGGGCGGCACGTTCGCGGGCGCGCAACTCGCCAGCATCAACATCGCGGGCGTGCGGCTGGCGATTCACGACGGCGGCCGCGTCGAAGGCCGGACGAGCGATGTGAACGTGGGCACGGTCGCCTTCAACACGCCCGGCGCTGGTGGCCAAGGCAACGTGGCGGGACGCGTCGAGAACGTCAAACTCGTGCACCCGGTCTTCGTCCTCGAACCGTCGGATCGCTATCGCGTGACGGCCGATCTCTCGCTTGGCGGCGGCGTGCTCGGCGATTTCAAACTCGGCGCGGTGCGTAGCGCGGTTGTCGCCACGGACAACGAAGTGCAGTTGAACAACTTCACCGCCGAAGCGCTCGGCGGCCGCGCGCGCGGCAACGCCGTCATCAATCAGGGGCGCGGCACGTCGCACGTCGCCGCCGCCTTTGAAGGTCTCGACATCGGCGGCCTGCTGGCCGTTGTAACGGGGCGGGCCGTGCCGGTCACGGGTGCGACGACGGGCACGGTTGACCTGCGCTTTCCCGGCACGGACGTGGCACGCGCCAGCGGCAGCTTGAACGCGCAACTCGCGGGCGAGACCGGCACGGACGCAGCGGGGCGCACGCCGATTACCGGCGCGCTCACGTTGACGGCCGATAGGGGCAACTTCCAACTGAGCCGCGCCGACCTGCAAGCGGGCGCGACGCAGTTGAACGCGTCGGGTCAGTTTTCGTTCGCGGGCGACTCGAACTTGCAGGTGCGCCTTGCTTCCTCGGACGCGGGCGAGTTGCAGCGCGTCCTCGTCACCTCGGGTCTCATCCCCGGTCTGGAAGAACGCCTGTCGGATTACGGCATAGACCTCGCGGGTAACGCGGAATTTAACGGCACGGTGCGCGGTAAGCTTGACGATCCGCTCGTCAACGGGCGCGCTGCGCTCGGCAGTCTGCGCGTGAACGGGCGCGACCTCGGCGCGCTGACCGCTTCGATTGAATCCGACGCTACGGGGCTGCGCATCCCCGATGGCAAACTGACGCAAGCCGACGGCGGCAACGCGCAGTTTGCCGTCAACGTGCCGCGCGTGGGCACAAATAACGTCGCGCTCGACGCAACGCTCGACCGCGTGGACATCGGCAACCTGCTCGCGGCGCTCCCGACCACGCAGCAGAACAGTCTGACCTCGCAGTTGGCGGCGGCCGGGCCGACCTCGGGGCGCGTCCACGTCACAGGGATTCCCGGCGCGTTGAACGGCAGCGCCGACCTGCGCGCCGGCCCTGGTCAGATCAGCCACGAGCCGTTTGACGAGATCGCTTTGAAGGCGACCTTCAGCGGCCAGACCGTCAACCTCGAAAACCTGAACGCGCGTTTCCGCGCCGGCACGCTCACCGCCAAAGGCACTTACGACGTTGAATCCTCGCGCTTCGACCTGAGCGCGCAAGGCACAGGCATCAAACTCGACGTGCTCGCCGCGTTGACCGGCGCGGCCGGCGTGCCGAACATCGCGGGCACGGCTGATTTCACCGCTACCGCTTCCGGCCTCTCCAACGATCCGCGCAGCTACAAGGTTGACCTGAACGGCACAGGGCACGACGTAACCATCAACGGGCAATCGGCCGGTACGCTTGCGCTCGTCGGGCGCACGGAGGGCGAGAAGTTCAACCTGCAACTGACGACCGGCCTGCTCGGTCAGCCGCAGGTCATCGCCGCCACCGTCGATCTGAGCAAGGAAGAGTTGCCGACGACGATTGAGACGACGCTCACCAACGTTGACCTCACCCAACTCTTCGCCACGCTGATGCCCAACTCGGACGTGAAACTGATGGGGCGCGCGACGGGCACGCTGCGCGCGCAGGGGAACATCTACGGCGACGAAGGCTTCTCGCTCGGCGCTCTGCGCGGCACGGCGCAGTTCAGCCAGTTGACCTTGCAGATCGCGGACGTGCAACTCTCGGCGGTTGACCCGCTCATGGTGACGTTTACGCCCAACGAGATCAGCTTCGACCGCACGCAGTTCGTCGGCCCCGGCACGAACGTCACCTTCGGCGGCACGGCCGCGCTCGGCGAATCCGGCCGGCAGAACTTCTCGATTGACGGCGACCTGAACCTGCGCGTGCTCAACAGTCTCTCGCGCAACGTCTTTCTGGCGGGCGCGGCCAAGGTCGGCGTGCGCGTCGGCGGCACGTTCGCTGCGCCGGCCATCACGGGCACGGCGTCGGTCGCGGGCGCAACCTTCTCGATGCTCGTTGAGGACGAGCGCCTGACCGTCTCGCAGATCAACGGCGAGGTGCGCTTTACGGCCGACCGCGCGCAGATTGATTCGCTCACGGGGCGGCTCGGCGGCGGCACGATTGCCGTCACGGGCGGCGCATCGCTCGCCGGTTACACGCTCGACAAGTTTCGCTTGAACGTGCGCGGCGATCAGATCACCGTGCCGTTCCCGCAGGATGTCCGCTCGACGGCGGACGCAGACCTCGTCGTGCAAGGCTCGCTGCGCGAGCAGTTGATTCGCGGCACGGTCAATCTGCGCCGTGCCGAATACACCAAGAACATCGAGTTGGCCGATCTGATCAATCGCCGCCCTGAGACGACCATCAGCGAGAGCGGCGGCGACAGCATGATCGGCGCAAACACGCTCCTCGATCTGGCGGTCGAGGGGCGCGATGCGCTGGTCGTGCGTAACAACATCGCGGACATGGTCGGCTCGGTCGCCCTACAGATTCGCGGGACGGTTGACGACCCGATCATCGGCGGGCGCATCACGGCGACGCGCGGCACGCTCAATTTCCGCAACGACCGTTATGAACTGACGCGCGCCTTCATCGATCTGCCCGCGCGCCGTGAGGCCGATCCCGTCCTGAACATTCAAGCGGAGTCGGAGATCAAAGGTTATCGTGTCATCGTCAATCTCACGGGGCCGCTCTCGCAGCCGACCGCTTCGGTGCGCTCCGATCCGGCGTTGCCGCAGGGCGATGTGGTCGCGCTGATTACGACGGGCAACCTGTCGGGCGGCGAAACCGGCACGTCCACGCTCGCGCAGACGGGCATCGGCACGGCCACCAGTCTTTTGACCGACGCGATCATCAATGCGCCCGTCCAGCGCGCGACCGACAAGCTGTTTGGGCTAAACCGCTTCGAGATCGATCCGCTCATCGCGGGGCGTGGCGGCGCAAGTCCGACGGCGCGTTTGACGGTCGGGCGGCAGATCAACCGCAACCTGTCGCTCACGTATTCAACCAACGTGACGACCGAACAGAATCAGGTGGTCGCGCTCGAATATCGTCTCTCCGACCGGCTCTCGTTCGTCGCGCAGTACCAGCAGGGCGCGGTTAACACCTTGCGGACGCAGAACAACAATTTCAGTTTCGAGATCAGGTTCAGGAAGAGATTCTAGCGAGCGTAAGGCAGCAGGCAATAGGCATTAAGCGGGTGAGTCGTTCGTGATTTTTCAAAGGGTTTGCATCGTCGGTCTGATTCTGCTTGGCGCGTTTGGCGCACGAGCCGCAGGCGTGCCCGATCTGAGTCGTTACGAAGGGCGACAGGTCGCGGGCGTGGAAGTCGTGCTCGAAGGCGTGCCGCGCGACGCGCCCGCCGAAGCCGAACTCGCGGCGCTCATAACGGTTGCGCCGAACACGCGCTTTGCCGCGACGCGCGTGCGTGAATCTTTGCAGGCGCTCTTTGATTCGGGGCGCGTGGCGAACGCGCGCGTCGAAGCGATTGAAGCGGGCGCTAATCTGCGGCTGCGCTTCATCGTGCGCCCGGCGGTGCGCGTGGGCGACGTGGTCTTGAACGTGACGGGTGCGCCGCCTGCGAGTCCCGTCTCGACGGACGAACTGCGTGCGCGCCTTAATCTGATGGAGCCGGGCGCACGCGTCTCCGAGCAGGCGCTCAAAAATAACGCCGATCTGATCCAGACCTACCTGCGCGACCGGGGCTTCTATCAAGCCGACGTGACTTACGCGCAGACGCTCGACGCGAGCGGCACACGCGCAACCGTCACCTACAACGTCGCGCTCGGCGCACAGGCGCGCGTCGAAGCATTCGACATCAAGATCGCGGGCGACGGCTTCGATCTGGCGAGCGTGCGCCCGCAGTTGAAGCTGCAACCGGGCGCACCGTTTACGCGCACTGCGCTCGGCGAAGACATCGCGCGCATCCGGCAAGCCATCATCGCCAAAGGTTATCTCGCGCCGCAGTTGAGCGAGCCGCAGGTCGTGCGCGACGAGACGCGCGACACCATCCGGATCAACCTCACGGGCGGCACGGGCCCGCACGTCAACGTCCACGTCGAAGGCTTCGACGTGGGCGACAAGACCGCGCGCGATCTGCTGCCCGTCAAACGCGAAGGCAGTATTGACTATTCGGCTATCGTCGAGGGCGAGCGCCGTCTGCGCAATCGGCTGCAAGAGGAAGGCTTCTTCTTCGCCGACGTGACGCACGCCTGCGCCGTCAGCCCCGGTGCGACCTCGTCGCCCACCGCGCCCGGTTCAACCGTCACTTCGACGCCCGCCCCGCCCGCCGGCACGCCGCCTGCGAACACGGCCGGCGCGGCGACGACGACAACAACCGCCAACACGACGAGCGCCCCGCCGGCCAAACAGCCTGCCACCGTGCCGGCCGGCACAGGCGAGCAAGTCGCGCCGTCCTCTTTGCAGAACCTGACGAACCTGCTCAACACCGAGCCGGACACCTGCGAACTGCTCGACCCGGAACAGTTGAGCGGGCGCACGGTGGACATCACCTACACCATCGCGCGCGGTCGCCGCTTCCGCTTAACCGACATTCGCATCGTCAACGCTGAGACGGGCAACCCCGCCCAACTTACCTACGACGACCTCGCCGACGACCTGCGCTCCGAGACCTCGGGCTTGCTCAGCATCCTGCCCTTCATCGGCAAGGCCGGGCGCGGCTACACGAGCAACGACACGCTCGAACAAGACCGGCGCACGGTCGAAGCCCGCTACCGCGATCTCGGCTACCGGCGCGCAACCGTCGAAGCCCGGCAGGGCGTCTCGCTCAACAGCGAAGACCTCGTCATCACCTTTGCCGTTCACGAAGGGCCGCTCACGCGCGTCGCGGGCGTGGACGTGCGCGGCAATCAAATCTATACGGCCGCACAACTGCGCGATGAACCGTGCCGATACGCCGGTCTGCGCAGCGAACCCTGCACCATCGTCGGCGCACCCTACGCGCGCACGCTCGCGCGCAACGATGCCGACCGCCTGCGCGGTCTCTACGCGCGGCACGGTTACGCCGACGCGGACGTGCGCGTGGACGTGGTCGAACTGCCGAAGACCGAGAGCGGCGACGAGCAGGTGCGGCTCGTCTATAACGTGACCGAGGGCGGCAAGGTCTTCATCAATCGCATCATCATCAACGGCAACGAGGGCGTCGCGCCCGACGCGCATCTGCGCACCCGCCGCGAGTCCATTCTCGAAGCCATCCCGCTCAAGCCCGGCGGCGTGCTGCGCGCCGACGACGTGGCCGAAGCCGAGCGCGTGCTCTACGAGACGAACGCCTTCCGGCAGGTCATCATTCGCACGCAGCCCGCGACCGAAACGGCCGCCGGCTTCCGCACGCGCGACGTAATTATTGACCTCGAAGAGTTGAAGCCGCGCCGGCAGGACTACATCTTCGGTTTCTCGACCGACGGCGGCCCGCTCGGCGGCTACGAGCTACAGAACAACAACCTGCGCGGCCGTTTGCAGCAGGGCGCGTTGCGCTTCCGCGCCAACCAGCAGCATCAACTGCTCCGCTTCGAGTTCTTCGATCCGCGTTTTCGCCAGTACGGGCGGACGAGATTCTCGCCGCTTGCCATCTCCTTGCAGTATTCGCGCGACGTGAGCGTGACGCGCTTCTTCCGCTCGACCATTGATCGCGGCAGCTTCGGCATCGTTCAACGCCTCGACGAAAAGGGCAACCCGATCCTCGTCGAATGCGCGCTCCTGCCCGAGACGCTCTGCGAGCGGCAGGGCGAGCCGACGATCAACCGGCTGACCTTCAACATCGAATCGCAGCGCGTCTTAAACCAGCGCGCGCGCACCATCCTGTTCGTGCGTTACAACTACGAGGACGTGCGGCTGTTCAGCATCGGGAGCCTGCTCGTCGCGCCCATCCTGCAACCCGACAAGGCGGTGCGCCTATCGCGCTTCGGCGCGACGATCACGCGTGACACGCGCGACCGGCAGTTCGACCCGACGCGCGGCGAATACCTGTCGACCGACTATGCGCTCGCCCTGCGCGAACTCGGCGGCAACCTCTCGTTCGGCAAACTCCTGTTGACCTATCGCCGCTATTACCGTTTTGGCGGCAACACCGACAAGGCGCGCGCGCAGACGCCCGTCCTCTTCGAGCGCAAGAACGAGCCGGGCGGCATCAAGAGTACGGTCTTCGCCGCCGGCTTCACGCTCGGCGCGGCCAACATCTTCAACCCGCGCGACCGCGACGGTGTGCCCGGCATCAGCGACGTAGACCGCACGCTCCCGATCAGCGAACGCTTCTTCTCCGGCGGTTCGACGACGCTGCGCGGCTTCAACTTCGAGGAGGCCGGCCCGCGCCGCGTCATCTGTCCCGGCATGCTGACCAACGGCGGCGACAACTGCACGACCGGCATCTTCCGCAACCAGAAGGGCGAGCAGGTGCGCCTGAATCCGTTCACCGTGCCCATCGGCGGCAACGCGCTCGCGGTCTTGAATCTGGAAGCGCGCGTGCCGCTCACACGCGTCTTCCAGATCGTGCCCTTCTACGACGGCGGCAACGTCTTCCGTCAGATCGGCGACATCTTCAAGAAGAACAAAACGCCCGTCGGGGCGACGCTCGACGAGCGCAACCGGCGCGCCCAGTGGACGAACACGGTGGGGCTTGGCTTCCGCATACGCACGCCCTTCGGGCCGCTCGCGGTGGACTACGCCTTCCTGCTCAATCCGCCGACCTTCGAGATACCGCAGTTTGCCGGGCCGCCCGCGCTCCTGCGGCTGCGGCGACAGCAGATACACTTCCGCTTCGGTCAAACCTTCTAACAGCGACCGAACGACAGGGCAGGGCAGAGAGAGAAAATAATGAGGCGGCGCATGCAGAGGACAGACCGGCGACAGGCCAGATGGCGCAAGTTGGGCACGCGGCTGCTCTGCGTGCTTGGTGCTTATTGCCTGCTGGCTAACGCCTACTGTCTGCGCGCGCAAGAGGTCGTGGACAAGATGGTGGCCTCGGTGAACGGGCGCGAGCTAATCACTTACACAGACCTGCTGTGGCAGTTGGCGCTTGAACCCGACACGCCGCTTGAGCAGCCGCGCAGCGAAGACCTGCAGCGTGCGCTCAATCTCTTGATCGATCAACGGCTCATCGCCGAAGAGGCAGGCAAGCTGCCCGCCATTGCGGCGAAGGACGAGGACGTGGAGAAGGCCAAGAACGCGCTCGCCAAACGTTTCTCGACGCAGGAGACGCTGCTCGCGCGTTTGCAGCGCGTCGGGCTGACGAACGAGCAGTTTACCGAGATCGTGCGCCAGCGCGTAGAGATCGAAAACTATCTCAGCTTTCGCTTCCGCTCCTTTGTCGTCATCACCCCGAAGGAGATCAACGACTACTACCGCGACGTGTACGTGCCGCGCTGGCGGCAGCAGACGCCCGGCCGCATCGTGCCCACGCTGGCACAGGCCAGCCCGCAGATCGAACAGACCCTGACCGAGAGCAAGATCGCCTCCGACACCGACGCCTTCCTCGAAGACGCACGCGCCCGCGCCGAGATC
>DASVQA010000099.1:0-2850 GCA_036389375.1 Pyrinomonadaceae bacterium
TGGGCATTGACGACCGCCGCCGTGTTCTCGTCAATGCCCAACCCCAACTCGTGCGGATACTGCGCGACGGCCGAGAGCAGCCGGCGCAAACGCCCGCGCTCCTCGAAATGCTGATCGATGAGCACGCCGCGCAAGAATTCCATGCCCGCCCCCAACTCGACGCCGCCCGCGCGCAGAGATGTGACCGGCTGGCTGCTCACGATCATGATGCCGGACATCATGGCCGCGCCCGCGCTTGTGCCGGCGAGCGCCAGCCCCGCAGCGTGGCGACGATGGAGCGCGGCGTCGAGTTTCGTGCCGCCGAGCGTGCGCGTGATGCGGAGTTGATCGCCGCCGGTGAAGAAGACGCCGGTGGCGCGCTCAAGGGCCGCGAGCGTGTCCGCGCTGCCGGCCGCCGCGCGCGTCCGCACGTCGAGCACGCGCAGGTCGCGCACACCGAGTTGCTTGAAGGTGGTTTGATAAACTTCGGCCGCTGCGGTGGGCGTCTGCGACGCGGTGGTGATGACGGCGAGGCGTGCGCGGCGGCCGCCCGCGAGGCGCACGAAGGTGCGAAGGATGTCGCACGCGCCCGCGCGCTCCTCTGCGCCGCCGATGATGACGAGCGGGCCCGTCTCACCTGTCTGCTGCTTGCGCGTGCGCGGTCGCGCCGTCCGTGTCCCGTTCATCTGCTCCGTCAGGCTAAGTCTTCGCGCGTGACGCCGTCAATCGTCAGGACAAAATCTGCCCCGTAGGCGCGCGCAGGCGTCTGAAAGCCCGGCTTGACCGCGCCCACGAGCACGCGCGCGACGATGGCGAGCGCCGCGTGCGCCGTCAGCGTGTAGCCTTCAGGCCCGCGCTGGCGGGCGACCTTGCATGCGCCGCTCGCGTCCACCACTTCGCCCCAGACGTAGCTGTGCCCGCGCGCACGCTCCTCGTCGCTCGGCCCGGCAGGCTGCGCGTCTATCCGCCGCTTCAGAAAGTTTTGCACGACGGGCGTTGCGAGTAGGCTGGCGAAGGGGCGGCTCGCCTTCATTAACAGGCGGAGCGCGGCGGGCATGACGGCGTAAACCTCTATGTCGGGGATGCCGGTGCTGTAATAAGCGGTCGCGACGTCGCCCCAGGGGATCGTCGTGGCGCTCAAGGGGCCGCGCCCGAAATCAATGGCGCGCGTGCGCCACGCGGCGGGCACAGGTGTGAGGCGACCGCCGCGCCGGACGAGGCCGCCGCGATGAATGTTGATCGCCATCGTGGTGGCCGTGCCGTGCGAGATGCGCCCCGTGCCCATGATGGCGAGCGTGAGGCGCGTCGCCGTCGGCAGCAGCGTCTTCAGATGCAGCGCCAGACAGTCCGACGGCACAACGTCGAAGCCAACGCCGGGCAGCAGCACGACGCCCGCCCCTTGTGCTTCCGCATCGCGCGCGGCGAGCATTTCAAAGACGGCGATCTCGCCGGTGATGTCCAGATAATGCGTGCGCGTGCGCAGGGCGGCGTCCGCCATCGGTTGCGAGGTGCGCGAGAAGGGGCCGGCGCAGTGCAGCACGAGCGCGACATCGTCGAGCGCCGCGTCGAGCGCCGTCGCATCGTCGAGCGCGGCGATGCGGTAATCGAGACCAAGCTCGGCCGCGCGGCTGGCGATCTGCGCGTGGTTGCGGCCGGCGAGGATGGGGCGCAAGTCGCGCTCGACGGCGAGCCGCGCGATGAGTTGGCCCGTGTAGCCGTTTGCGCCGTAGAGGAGAAAGTTTCCCTGCATCTGTTGTTTGGATTACAGCACAATCCGGGCGACGGCCAAAGCCCGCCCCCGCTTGTAACAGATAAAGACAAAACTATAACGGCAACAGCCCCTCTGGCGCGTGCGTCAGGGCTAACCGTCGGCCGGCTCGTTTTGGGCGAGACAGCGCGAGTTTTTATGCTAGGCTTAACGGCGATGCAGGCGGCAGGCGCATGGGCAGAGGGCGCGGACGAGTTGCGGCGACGGCGACTCTGGTGGCTCATCGTCGGTCGGCTCGTGGTCGTCTGCGTGCTGCTGCTGCTCTACCTGCAACTCGGCGGGCTGCCGCCCGCCGCGCGCTGGCTGCCGGGCCCGCTCCCACTGGCGTTCACGGCCTTTATCGTCTCGCTCTGCTACACGCTCATGCTGCGCTTCGTGCGCGTCAGTCTGACGACGCAGGCGGGCGTGCAGTTCTTCGTTGACGTGCTGCTCATCTCGTGGCTCGTCGCGGTGGGCGGCGACCTGCGCTCGCCGTTTGCGGCGCTCTACATCGTCGTCATCTCAGGCGCGAGCATCTTTCTCGGCGTGCGCGGCGCACTCGTCTGCTCAATCGGCTGCGCGCTCGCCTACACGAGCGTGATGCTCGGCATCGGGTTCGGCTGGTTCGGCGGCGAAGCCGCAGCGGCACAGGCTTCGCCCGCCGCGATGATCGGTTCGACGGGTCTGTACGACGTGGCCTTTCTCGTCGTCGGGCTGCTGGCCGCGCAGTTGGTCGTGCGGCAGACGCGTTCCGACGTGCAACTCATCGAAGCGACACACGCGCTCGCCAGTTTGCGCGCGCTGCACGAGCACATCGTCGAATCGATCCGCTCCGGCGTTGTCACGACCGATCTGGCGGGGCGCATCTACACCTCGAACGCCGCCGCCGAAGAGATCACGGGCTACACGGCGGACGCCGTGCGCGGGCAGGAGGCTTCAATTCTGTTCGGCGCACTGGCCGGGCGCATCGAAGAGTCTCTGCGCGCCGCCGCCGACGGGCAGCCCGCGCCGCGCTTCGAGTCCGATTGTCTGACGCCCGAAGGCTTGCGCGTGCGTCTGGGCTACACCATCTCGCCGCTCGCGGGCGACGGCGGCGAACCGCGCGGGCTGGTCATCACCTTTCA
>DASVQA010000100.1:0-23374 GCA_036389375.1 Pyrinomonadaceae bacterium
GAAGCAGACCTGCCGGTCTTGCTGCCGGCGCGCGCGGAGTTCACCGGCACGGGCCAGTCGCCGCTGGCCACCATCGCGGAGTTCGTCAACACGACCTGTCCGACCTGCCACGAGCCGGCACGGCGCGAAACGGACACGATGGACACGTTCGTTGATTCGTCCTGGTATTTCTTCCGCTACTGCGACCCGGCGAACGACGCCGCGCCGTTCGATAAAGACAAGGTCGCCTACTGGACGCCGGTCGATCAGTACATCGGCGGCATCGAACATGCGGTCATGCACCTGCTGTACACGCGCTTCTGGACGAAGATGATGCGCGACATCGGGCTGGTTAAATTTGGCGAGCCGGTCAGGAATCTGTTGACGCAGGGCATGGTGACGAACGTCATCGAGGCGACAGGCGAATACAAGGCGATGTCGAAGTCTGCGGGCAACGGCGTTGACCCCGACGAGATGATCGGCATCTATGGCGCGGACGCCGTGCGCCTCTTTATCCTGTTCGCTGCGCCGCCGGAGAACGAACTGCGCTGGCAGGAGACCGGCATCGAGGGCGCGGTGCGCTTCCTGCGGCGCGTCTATAACGCGGTCTATCGCTGGCGCGAGCGTTTGGCCCGGCCCGACGGTTTCGACGCGGCGGCGCTGGATTTCTCCGACGCGGCGCGTGCGCTGCGCCGCAAGACGCATCAGACCATCGAGCGTGTCACGACAGATTTCGAGCAGATGCACTTCAACACCTCCATCGCCGCTTTGATGGAGTTGATGAACGCGCTCGCGGATGCCGGCATCACGCCCGAAGCGGCTGCGCCCGCCGACGCCTTCGCCGTGCGCGAGGCGCTGACGGCGACCGTGCTGATGCTCACGCCGATTGCGCCGCACGTCGCCGAAGAGATGTGGGCGGGGCTGGGACATGCGGGCGGCATACTGGCGAGCGGCGCGCGTTGGCCGCAGGCAGACAAGGAACTGGCGCGCAAAGAGGAACTGGAAATTCCCGTCCAGATCAATGGCAAACTGCGCGCCCGCATCAAGGCCGCACCGGATACGCCGGAAGCCGAGTTGCAGACGGCCGCACTGGCTGACGAGAAAGCGCGCGCTTATATCGAGGGGCGCGAGATCGTCAAAGTGATCGTCGTACCGAACCGGCTGGTCAACATCGTCGTGCGGTAAAGATAAGGGCTAAGGGATGAAAGAGACTGCGCGACATTGACAGCTTCTTCTTCATCCCTCAGCCCTCATGCTTCAGCCCTGCTTTTCATTGCGCACCGTTATGCTTTAGTCTAGCGGCTTAGATTATCGGCAGTAGAAGGAACTCATAAAGCAATGACCCATGAACAGACATCGCGCATCTGGACGAGCAAACGCTTCGCGCTGGCGCTCGTCGTCTTCGCGCTGCTCGCGGTTGCGCTCTCTTCGAGTTGCAACAACGAGGCCAACTACGGAACGACGAACAACCCGCCGGGCGCACAGCCGTCGCGCGCAACCACGCAGCCGCAGCAATCGCAGCCGCTGCCGCAGCAGGCCGCCAGCAGCACGCTGCCTGAGAACCTCAAGCAGATTCAGATGAAGACGCTCGACGGCCAGCCCTTACAACTGGCGAACTATGCCGGCAAGGTGCTCGTGCTCGACCTGTGGGCGACGTGGTGCGGGCCGTGCCGTTATGAGATTCCCGATCTCGTCGCGCTGCATAACGACTATCAGGCGCGCGGCGTCGAGGTGGTCGGCTTGACGATTGAAGGGCTGACGGAGGCGGAACAGCAGCAGAAGTCTGCGGCCGTGCATCAGTTCGCTGACCAGTACAAGATCTCTTACACGCTCGGTTGGGCGGACAGAGCGCTGGCGGTCGCGTTGCTGTCGCCGTCCGGCTCGATCCCGCAGACCTATGTCATTGGGCGCGACGGGCGCATCGTCGGCCACTTCACCGGCTACGATCCGGGCGGCAGCACCGCCGCCCGCATCCGGCAGAAAGTTGATCAGGCGTTGACGGGTAGCTGAACGGCAGTCGGTCGTTAAAAGCGAAGGCCGCCGATTGATCCGACCCGGTTGTAAACACGGGCGCAATCAATTGGCGGCCTTTTTGCTTGTCTGCCTGCTGCGCTTAAACTGCCTAACGGCTACTGTCCACCGCTTTCGCCTTCTTGTTCTTCCAACGCGCGCTCGGCCTCTTCCTGAAGCTTGCGCCCTTCGCGCTCTAACGACGGGTCTTGCAGCCCCTGCGCGACGCCCTCTTTGGCGCGTCCTTCGATCCGCTTCATCTCCGCCTCGACGCGCCCTTCGACCTGATCAACTTCCGGCAATTCACCCGCTTCTTCTACTGTCACAACCTTGTCCCGGTCGATCTCCATTTCGCACCTCCCTCGCAACCGTCTGCGTTGTATGAATTCGTGCGGCATGGTCGCACTGTTCGTCGCGCGCGGTCAAACGCGCCACTTCCGCCCACCGGCAAAAAAATTTGCGCGCCCCACTTGACTCTGTAGTCGGCTACAGGGTTTAGAATGGTTGCATGATGAGAACGGCACAACGAACGACGCAGCCGGCGCGGGGGGCGCTGCTGCGCATCGGCGAGGTCGCGGCGCGCACGGGCCTGAGCGTCGAGGCGCTGCGCTTCTACGAACGGCGTGGCTTGCTGGGCCGGCCGGCGCGCACCGAGAGCGGCTATCGCGCCTATGATCAGGCGGTACTCGAACGCCTCGCCTTCATCAAACGGGCGCAAGCCATCGGCTTCTCGCTCGCAGAGATCACGGAGATTCTGACGATGCGCGCTGCCGGCCAGCCGCCCTGTCATCACGTGCGCGGGCTGGCGCGGCGCAAACTCGCGGAACTGGACGAGCGTCTGCGCGCGCTGCGCCATTACCGCAAAGAGTTGGCCGAGTTGCTGCGCGATTGGGACGAGCGCGGCAGCTCAGCGGGCGAGTTCTGCGGCCTCATCGAGCACAGCAACCTGCACGGGCCCGACGAGCCGCCGCCGCACAGAACAAGGAAGGGGAGACAAAAGCTATGAGCGCGACTGTTGAAGTAAGCACACACGAGCCGGCGCAGACCGCAGGCGAGCGCGTTGATCTACCGATCACGGGGATGACCTGCGCGGCGTGCGCGCGGCGCATCGAGCGCAAGTTGGCGCACGCGCCGGGCGTGCTTAGCGCGCACGTCAACTTCGCCACCGAGCGCGCAACCGTCGAGTTCGACCCGGCGCAGACGGGCGTGCGCGATCTCATTGCGACCGTGCGCGCCGTCGGCTACGACACGGCGGGCGGCGCGCCGGCCGGGGCAACAACCACTGACGCCGCAGAATCGGCCCGCGACGCAGAGCAGCGCGCGCTGTGGCGGCGCTTCATGGTGGCGGCGCTGCTGTCCGCGCCGGTACTTCTCGTGGCAATGGCGCATGGGCGCATCGCGCTCTTTAACGTCAGTTGGATCAACTGGGCGCAGCTTGCGCTGACCTTGCCGGTCGTCTGCTACAGCGGCTGGCCCTTCTATCGCGGCGCGTGGGCGGCACTGCGCCACCGCGCGGCGGACATGAACACCTTGATTGCGACCGGCACAGGCGCGGCCTTTCTCTACTCGCTTGTCGCTACGGTCGCGCCGCATCTCGTCGCCACCCCGGCGCACACGCAGATGCCCGGTATGCGCGAGACGCCGGCCGTGCCCGTCTATTTCGAGGCGGCGAGCGTCATCATCGCGCTGATTCTGCTGGGTCGCCTGCTCGAAGCGCGGGCGCGGGGCAAGACCTCTGCGGCGCTCAAGCGGCTGCTCGGTCTGCAAGCGCGCACGGCCCGCGTCGTGCGCGCTGGACAGGAGTTGGACGTGCCGGTTGCGGAGGTTGTCTCAGGCGATACGATCATCGTGCGACCGGGCGAGAAGATTCCGGTTGACGGCGTGGTGCTTGTGGGCGAGTCGGCCGTGGACGAGGCGCTGCTGACGGGCGAATCAATGCCGGTCGAGAAGCGCGCGGGCGCTGAGGTGTTCGGCGCGACTATCAACCAGACGGGCAGCTTCCGCTTTCGGGCCACGAAGGTCGGGCGCGACACGGTGCTGCAACAGATCGTGCGGCTCGTCGAAGAAGCGCAGGGGCAGCGCGCGCCCATCGCGCGGCTCGCCGACGTGATCAGCGGCTACTTCACGCCGGTCGTGATCCTGATCGCCATCGCCACGTTCGTCGTCTGGTTCATCGCCGCGCCGCCCGAGACGCGGCTGACCTACGCGCTCGTCAATTTCGTCTCCGTCCTCATCATCGCCTGCCCATGCGCGCTGGGGCTGGCGACGCCGACCGCCGTCATGGTCGGCACTGGGCGCGGCGCGGCCGAAGGCATCCTGATCAAAGGCGGGGCGGCACTTGAGACGGCGCACAAGATTCAGACCATCGTGCTCGACAAGACGGGCACAATCACGCGCGGTCAACCGGCGGTGACAGACGTGCTGCCCGCCGCTGGTTTCAGCGCTACGGAATTGCTGCGCCTCGCCGCCTCGGCCGAGCGCGGCAGCGAACACCCGCTCGGCGCGGCCATCGTGCGCCGCGCCCGTGAACAGGGCATTACGCTCGCGGACGCCGCGCGCTTTCAGGCGCTCGCCGGGCATGGCGTCGAAGCCGAGATCGAGGGGCGCAGGCTCTTGCTCGGCAACGTGCGTTTGATGGCCGAGCGCGGGATCGAGTTAGACGGCTTGCGCGCGCAGGCGGAAGGCTTGGCCGTGGCGGGGAAGACGCCGATGTTCGTCGCGGTTGCAGGCGCGGGCGCGGGGCTAATCGCCGTCGCGGACGAGGTCAAACCGGACGCGGCGGAAGCTATCGGCGCGCTCAAACGTGCGGGGCTTGAAGTCCTGATGATCACGGGCGACAACGAGCAGACGGCTGCGGCCGTTGCGCGCGCGGTCGGCATCGAGCGTGTGCTGGCGGGCGTGCTGCCGGCCCAAAAGGCCGCGGAGGTGAAGCGGCTGCAAGCGCAACAAAAGATCGTGGCGGCGGTGGGCGACGGCATCAACGATGCGCCGATGCTGGCGCAGGCCGACATCGGCATCGCCATCGGCACGGGCACGGACATCGCCATCGAAGCGGCCGACATCACGCTCATACGCGGCAGCCTCCAAAGCGTCGTCTCGGCCATCGCGCTCTCGCGGGCGACGATCCGCATCATCAAGCAGAATCTGTTCTGGGCCTTCATCTACAACATGCTCGGCATCCCCATCGCGGCGGGCGTGCTCTATCCCTTCACGGGCTGGCTGTTCTCGCCCGTCATCGCCAGCGCGGCGATGGCGCTCTCGTCCGTGTCGGTGGTCACGAACAGCCTGCGCCTGCGACGCTTCAAGGCGCACCGGGCAGGAGGGAGAGTCTGATGGATACAACAGCGTGGCTCGTTCTCGTTTTCGGCGTAGCGCTCATGGCGCTGGTCGTCTGGTACTTCTTCATGGGCGAAGGCCTACGCGTCGCGGCCAGCTTCAGCGCGGCGGGCGTGCAGCAGATCAAAGTGGTCGTTAAGGGCGGTTATACGCCGGACGTAATCGTGGTCAAGCGCGGCGTGCCCGTAGAGTTGGACTTCTACCGCGACGAGGTTGCCGACTGCACCGAGCAGGTCGTCTTCGGCGACTTCGGTATCAGTCGGCGGCTGCCCGCCTACCAGACCACGCCTGTTACGTTCACGCCTGAACAGACCGGCGAATTCATCTTCACCTGTGGGATGAGCATGGTGCGCGGCAAGCTGATCGTCGAGGACTAGCGGACAGGACAGTTCAGGCGGCCGCACAGCGAGGCTCTAGTTAGCGGCAAGCGTGGGCGACGTGCTAGAGTAATGACCACTGATTGGCAGCGAAGGAGCATTGAAGGGACGCGATTTATGCGACGGGTGGCGACAATTTACGGGCTGCTTTGCCTGCTCGCATTTGGCGGGGCGGGGCAGCCGCTGGCCGCCGCGAGTTGCCCGCACGCCGCCATTGCGCCGCTTGTTGCCGCTACCGCGATAACGCCGGATCACGCCTGCTGTCATGCACGCGGTCAGCACGGCGCGCGCGCAGCCGACCAACATGCCGCAGCGCATCAGCAGACGCACGCCGCTACGCATGCGCCCGCGCAGGCAAGCGATGAATACGTCGCACCAGACGAGCAAGCCGCGCATCAGTCCGCTCCGTTCTGCGCGCATTGCATGGGTCGCTCCGCGCCCGCGCCGTCGGGCGCGGTCAGTCGCAGCATGCAGACGGCGAAGCGCGCCGATGTCGCGCAGACTGCCGCCATCAGACAGACGGACACGCGCGCCCGCACCGATGCCACACGCGGCAGGCCGCCGCAGCACGCACCGCCCGGTCGTGTGCGCCACCTCTTGTTGAGTACCCTCCTGATTTAACCTGCCCGTTGCGCGTCGCCTGTTTGCGTCCGCGCCGACGCACGCCTGTACGCATTCATCCTTAAAAAGAATGAGTGGTGGCGGGACTGTACCGACCCGCCGCACAAGACGAGCAATTTGGAGAGGTTCATCATGCGAAGCAATCATAACGATCTGGCCTGGCGCGGACTGTTCTACGTGCTGGCCGGCCTGCTCTTATTCGTCGGTTTTGGCCTGAACGCCCGCGCTGCTCAGCACGAGCAGCACGAAGGTCACGACATGCACGCCATGTCCAAGCCAAAGCCGAAAGCGAAACCGAAAAAGAGATCGAAAGCGACACCGCGCAGACGCGCCCCGCAAAGACGCGCCACCCAACCTACGCCCGCGCCGCCTGCGCCCGCAGACATGCATAGCGGTCACGACATGCATGGCACACACGACATGCACAACATGGCGCAGCCCACGCCTACGCCGCCCGCACCGGGCGCTGCAAACGTGCAGATGCCGCCCGCGCCGCATACGCACGAGCAGCCCGCGCCCGCTTCGTCCGCTTCAGCACCAAGCGCCGCACCGACGACCGCTACGCCCGACGCTACGCCGCCGCCGCACGACATGAACATGCACAGCGGACACGACATGCCCACCGGTCATGTACCCGACACTCAAACGCCAGCCACCAGCGCAACGCCGCCGGCCACCACCGACGCGCCCGCGCAGCCACCGGCCGCACATGACATGCACGCCGGGCACAACATGCCGGGCATGAGCCACGAGGGCAGCATGACCAGCGTGGCGGAGGCGGACGTGAACGAACTGTTCGTTATGTCGGGCGACGACATGGCGGTGCGTGTCGGCACAAGCGCGCACAACGTCATGCCGATGGGACAGATGGGTTCGGGCACGGCATGGCAGCCGGCGGCCTCGCCCTTGAATATGCTGCACAAGAGCGTGGGCGATTGGCGTCTGATGCTGCATTACAACTTCGTGGGCGCGCTCAACCGGCAGGGCGGCCCGCGCGGCGTCACCAAGATCGAATCGGCGAACTGGTTCATGCCGATGGCCTACCGGCGCGTCGGGCCGGGCACGCTGCAACTGCGGGCGATGTTGAGTCTGGAACCGTTCACGTTCCCGCCGGGCGGCTCAGGCTTGCTCTTTCAAACCGGCGAAACCTACAAGGGGCAACCGTTAATTGACCGCCAACACCCGCACGATCTCTTCATGGAACTCTCGGCGCAGTACACCGCGCCTATCGGCGAACGCGCGACGTGGTTCGGCTACTTCGGCTATCCGGGCGAACCAGCGCTCGGCCCCGTCGCCTTCATGCACCGCACGTCGGCTTCAGAGAATCCATCAGCCACGCTCGCGCATCATCTGCAAGACTCGACGCACATCTCCTTCGGCGTCTTCACAACCGGCTTCACCTATCGCTGGTTCAAACTCGAAGGCTCCGTCTTCAACGGGCGCGAGCCGGACGAGAATCGTTACAACTTCGAGGCGCACACCTGGAACTCGCGCGCCGCGCGGCTCAGCTTTGCGCCGACGCGCAACTGGACGTTCCAACTCAGTCACGGTCTGCTGCGCCACCCCGAAGCGCTTGAGCCGGGCGACACGCGCCGCACGACCGCTTCCATGCAGTACGACCGCACGTTTGCGCGCGGCAATTTCGCCGCCGCCTTTATCTGGGGGCGCAATCACATCGCCCGCCACGAAGCCGAGCGCGCCAATTTGAACAGCTACACGGGCGAAGCGACCATCAACTTCAGCGAGCGGAATTATCTCTACACGCGGCTCGAACTGGTTGATAAAGACGAACTGCTGCGCGCGGCCGAACGCGCGGCGCTGGGCTTGTCGGACGAGCACCCGCGCTTCCGCATCGGCGCGTACACCTTCGGCTACGTGCGCGACCTGTTGGATACGGGCCAAGTGCTGTTGGGCCTCGGCGGCGATACGACTTTTTACTCGACGCCTGCGGCGCTCGATCCCGTTTACGGCAGCAACCCGACCTCCTTCAAAATCTTCTTCCGCATCCGGCCGAGCCGCATGCGGATGGCCGACCACGCCGGGCACGCGGGCCACACGACGATGCCGGCTAACAATTGATGCGCGCGCGCCGGCGGGCGCGGCCCGGTGACGGATGAATGACACGCAGTCTGTCTCTGTGTCGCACCGCCCGTCGCGCCCGTTTGCGCCGCATCTCTTTTTCTCACGTTTCGTTCACGGGTGCATCGCACGCGCTCATTGCGGTAAGATGTAGCCGTTCCCCCGTAAGGCGTGACATTTAGCTGCCGCCCCCGCTTTGCCGGCAACGCTTTTCATTCTCCCTGTACGCCGTCTAATTTTTGCAGGACACCCGATGAGGAGGAAAAGTATGAACGGAAAGATGACGCGCAAGTTAGCGGGCGTGCTCGGTACGCTACTGCTACTAGGCACAGGTTTCAGCAACGCCTCGGCCCAGAAGAGTTACACCAAAGCCAACGCCGACGCGCGCAAGCAGACGGCCAAAGCGGCGGCTGCGTTCAAACAGATCATGGGCGTGCCGGATAAGGCGATCCCGAAGGAGTTGCTTGATAAGGCCGAGGCGGTCGCCGTCTGCCCGGACGTGATCAAGGCTGGCATCCTGTTGGTCGGCGGGCGCGGCGGGCGCTGCGTCATCAGCCGGCGCATCGCGGGCGGTTGGAGCGCGCCCGCGTTCTTCAATCTCGGCGGCGGCAGCATCGGCCCGCAGATCGGCGCTTCGTCCACAGACTTCGTGCTGCTCTTTATGAACGAGGGCGCGCTGGGCGGGCTGCTCGAAGACAAGTTCGAGTTGGGCGGTGAGGCGGGCGTCGCCGCCGGCCCCATCGGGCGCACGGCGGCGGCTTCGACCGACGCGCAGTTGAAGGCCGGCATCCTGACCTACTCGCGCAGCAAGGGCGCTTTTATCGGCGCGGAACTGAAGGGCGTCGTCATCAACCCGGACAACAACGACAACGAAGGCGTCTATGGCATCAAGGCCAACGAAGTCCTCTCAGGTAAGCCCATCACGCGCAAAGGCAAGGCGTGGATGCCGCAGAGCGTCAAGATTTTCCCGCTCACGCTGGCGCGCTACTCTCTGCGTTAGCACGCTCTAAAGGAGTGGCACGATAAATCGTCGGGGCAAGGCTGCTCCCCGCCCGCTTGGCTGCATCACACAAGCGAGCGGGGAGGCAGCACCCGCCCCGCCGGAGTTGGCAATTACCTTCGAGGAGAGAAGCACAATGAAGCGTCCCCCACGCAGCCACGTCGTCGCCCTGTTTATCGCCAGCCTTTGCCTGTCGGGCCTGACCGTGCAGGCGCAGGAGCCGGAGCAGCCCGCGCAGCGCGAGCGCCGCGTGGCCACGACCGATGCAACGCCGACGCCGCCCGCTGACGACAAGCGCGCAGACGAAGCGGCGCGCAAGGCCGAAGCGGCGGCGCGCGTCTTCACGCAGATCATGAAGGCGCGCGACAACGCGATCCCCAAAGAGTTGATCGACCGCGCAGAGGCGGTCGCCGTCTTTCCCGGCGTGTTGAAGGCCGGCTTCATCGTGGGCGGACGCGGCGGCAACGGCGTCATCAGCCGCCGGGTGAAAGGCGGTTGGACGCAGCCGGCCTTCTTTACGCTGCGCGGCGGCAGCGTCGGCCCGCAGATCGGCGCATCGAAGACCGACTTTGTGCTGCTCTTTATGAACGAGGGCGCGGTGCAGGGTCTGTTGGAAGACAAGTTCGAGATGGGCGGCGAGGCGAGCGCGGCGGCGGGGCCCGTCGGGCGCGCAGCCAGCGCGACGACCAATCTTACGCTCGACGCAGGCATCCTCTCCTACTCGCGCTCGAAGGGGTTGTTCGCCGGGCTTGAACTCAAAGGCGCGGTCGTCAACCCCGACAACAAACTGAATCAAGCCATCTACGGCCAAAAGGCCGATCAGATTCTTAACAACGTGGATCGCGTTGACCTCAACAAAGTGCCCGCCGCTGTCCGCATCTTCCCCGTCACGCTCGCGCGTTACTCACGCCGTTAGGCCGGGCCGGATCGTAGTCCTCACTTAGGCCGCGCTCGAAGCTTTGACGCTCGGATTGCGCGGGCGCATACTCTACCCATCTCACCGGGGCTGGCGATCCTTAACGTAGTGGCAACAGGAGCAAGGTAGATGAGTCCTCACATAACTAATCGCAGGCAACAATCAAAGGCAGGTGTTTGGCAACTTGTGCTGCTCGGCTCGTTCCTGCTTGTGTGTGGACTTGGAATTATATCTAGCACGGCCCAATCAGTGCAGAATGAAGAACGTGAGTTTGAAGATAAAATACCTAAGCACCTTCCGATCAAAGTTAAGCTCAAGAACCCTGAGAAGGTAAAGAACCTGCAAAACGAAAATTGGCTGCGGGAGTTGGAGATCGAGGTCGAAAATAGAGCGGACAAGCCGATCTACTATCTGAGATTTGCGGTAGTTTTACCTGACACGAAGACCGAAAACAATCGCGGATTGGCCTTCCCCATACAGTACGGCAGAGATGAACTGTCAGATTACAGCACCCTGCCTCAACCGAGCGATGTGCCGATCAAGCCGGGCGAAAGTTATTCCTTCAAAATTCCTGTCAACCTTCAGCAAGGGTGGGAACACTTCGTCGCGCGGCGCGGCATCTCGAAAAACGTGCCGAAGAAAGTCCAATTCATCTTTCAAGACCTTAATTTTGGCGATGGCACGGGCTTCACAATCATGGACGGTGTGCCGGTTGACATTCACAAAAAGCGGGCGGATGGTGCTTGTGTGAATGATAAGAAAGGGGGCATTAGCACGTCTGCGGCCAGCACTCTATCTGGCCGTCTATTCATACCAGCGCTTCAACGACAAACCTTCTTACCGGCAAGCTTTCTGCCGGTAAATTTGTCTCTGGCAGATTCCTCTAAGTTAATAGCAACTAGCTTACTTAGTTCAGACATCTGCTGCCCCGGGTCATCTTGTGACTACATAAAGAATGTCAAACATACTTGTTGTGGGATGACAGTGAATAAAGTTGGCTCAGCAGCTTGTTCCGATCCGCTAGGAGGTTGCAGAACATACTTTAGCGAAGACGTGTCTTGCAATAATGACATCGGCACTTTTTGCATAGAAGATTTTCTAATCTCCTGCCCGACACCAACCCCGACCCCGCCGCCGACGCCATCACCGAGCGGCACGCCAACGCCCTGCCCGACGCCAACCTTAGCTGATTATGGCTGTCAGCCAAACGAGGGCTGTCTGCCCTTCGATGGCCCCCTCTGCCAGCACTTCTGGGATTGTCACTCATGCTTCGGCCCCGGCCAGCTAGAGCTAGATCGCTGCCTCTATCCACCGCCAGATGACGGTTGCCCAGACGGTTATTTCCCAAGCACCAATCTGCATTGTTGCATACCGTTTGTGACACCCACGCCGACACCTAACCCGACCCCTCAACCGACGCCAACACCGATTCCAATAACAGCCGACGACTTTTGCACCACGCCCGGCATCGGCGGCTATTGCCCGCCCGGCTCAATCTATGACCCGAACACGGAGCGCTGCTGCTTCAGTGGGCCGGGTAACTGCCAGTTCAATTACGGCGCAGCCTATTGGTGCGCCAGCACCGGCGGCTACTACGACCCGGACGTGTGCCTGTGCGACCCCACCACGCCCATCCTAATCGACGTAGCGGGCGATGGCTTCAATCTGACCAGCGTGGCGGGCGGCGTCCGCTTCGACCTCAACAGCGACGGCGCGCCCGAACACCTCGCGTGGACAAGTGCCAACACGGACGACGCATGGCTCGCGCTCGACCGTAACGGCGACGGGCTGATCAACAACGGGCGGGAACTGTTCGGCAACTTCACGCCGCAGCCCGAACCCGCCGCCGGTACAGCTAAAAACGGCTTCCGCGCCTTAGCCGAATACGATAGACCGGCACAGGGCGGTAACGGCGACGGCACACTCGACGACCGGGACGCCATCTTCGCCCACTTACGGCTCTGGCAGGACGCGAATCACAACGGCGTCTCCGAGCCGGGCGAGTTGCGCAGTCTGCCGGCGCTGGACGTGGTCGCTCTCCACCTCGATTATCGTGAGTCGAAACGGACTGATCAGTATGGCAATCAGTTTCGCTACCGCGCGCAGGTGGACGACGCGCGGCACGCGCACATCGGGCGCTGGGCGTGGGACGTGTTCTTAGTCCACGCGCCTTAATCCTTGGCCGGCGTGCAGCACCAACATGGCTCATAGGTCAATCCGCGCGGGCGCGTAGTTTTGTTTATCGAACGCCGGGCGCGTTTCTGCCTTGACGCTCTTAGCAACGGGGCATAGAATCCACGCCAACCGGCAGGCAGTTGAAGATTTTCAGTTCCTCGCTGCCGGAGAGGAGTCTCGTTATATGCAACCCCGCACGCAGCGCCAGAAAGAGATTCTCGACTACATCGCGCGCTTCATCGAGCGGCACGGTTATGAACCGTCCTACGCCCAGATCGCGCGCCACTTCGGCATCTCCTCGAAGGCGACCATCGCCAAACACATCGAGGCGCTGGAACGGCGTGGCTTGATCGCGCGCCGCCGCGAGAACGGCTCGTTTGCGCTCGACGTGCAGGTGGAAGAACCTGACAGCGACGCGCTCTGCGAAGTGCCGCTCTTAGGTCGCATCGCGGCGGGTGCGCCGATTGAAGCGGTCGGCGGCGAGCAGGCAGACAAGCTCAGCGTGCCGCGCTTCCTCTTGGGGCGCACACGCCCCGAACATGTCTATGCTTTGCGCGTCGCGGGCGACTCGATGGTGGACGAACATATCTGCGACGGCGACATCGCGCTCATCGAGAACCGCACCGAAGCGCGCGACGGCGAGATCGTCGTCGCCCTGATCGGCGGCAGCCACGCGACCTTAAAACGTCTCCACCGCTATGGCCGCGAAGTCGAACTGCGCCCCGCCAATTCCAGTCACGCGCCGATCCGTCTGCCCGCCGCCCAAGTGCAAGTGCAAGGCATCTTCCGCGGCCTCCTGCGCCCTGCGATCTGAAAGACAGCGCCGAGTGCCAAGTGGCGAGGGCCGAGTGATGAGTTAAGGAGTTTCTGCCTGCTCATCACACATCACTCATCACTTGTCACTGTTTTTCATGCCTGTTTCTCCTCTGAATCAAAATACATTCGCAACAAAAACCGGCCATGCTGCGGCGCACACTGAACAGGTTAGTTGCAGCAAAGGAGTAAAGAGCTATGGCCAATGCGAGTGAGACGAAGAAGGTAGCGATCCTAATCGAGAACCACGTCGAAGACTCGGAGTTTCAAGTGCCGTTCACGGCGCTCAAAGAGGCGGGCGCGGAGTTGACTGTGCTCGGCTCGCGCATGAATGAAAAGTATGTCGGCAAGCAGGGCATTCTGGCGCGCGAAGCCGACGCTACGACGACCGACGCGCGCCCCGAAGATTTCGATGCCGTCATAATTCCCGGCGGCCTCGCGCCCGACCGCATGCGCACCAATATGAAGACCGTGCGCTTTGTCGAGCGCGCGGTCGAGCAGGGCAAACTCGTCGCCGCCATCTGTCACGGCCCGCAGGTGCTCATCGAAGGCGACCTGCTCAGAGGCAAACGCGCCACCGGCTTCCGCGCCATCCGCAAGGACATGCAGAACGCGGGCGCGAACTTTGAGGACGCGCCGGTCGTCGCCGACGGCAATCTGCTGACGGCGCGGCGACCCGGCGACCTGCCGATCTTTGCGACCGCGATCCTGCGTCATCTGGGGCTGCGCGTGAAGGGGCCTGACCTGCCCGAAGTGACCAGTGAAAGTTTCGATTGGTGGCGGCTCGGCGAACAGTGGGGCGGCTCGACGCAGGCCGAGATCGTTGATGGCATCAACACCGCGATTCGCGGCGAACGCTACGCGCTCGAAGCCTTTCAGCAGTACGCGGACAAGGCGACCGACCCGCAGCTTAAAGCACTCTTCAAGGAGATTCACGCGAGCAAGGCGCAGCACATCGCCCGGCTTGAAACGCGGCTCGCCGCGCTCGGCGGCACGGAGACTTTGCAAGCGGCCGGCAGCGGCGCGTGGGCCACTTTGAAGAGTTGGCTTCAGTCGAGCGCCGATCTGGCCCTGTTGCGCCGCGCGCTCGGCGACCTGCAAACCGGCGTCGTTGACGCCTACAACCTGAGCGTTAAGTTCACCGACCCGGCCACGTGCGCCATCTTCGACGAGATCGAGATTGATCTCGCCAAGCACGAACAGCGCGTCGCCGACCTGCTGCACGCGCACCTCGCCGGCGATCAGGCGCAGCCCGCGCAGCCGACGACCGGCACAGCCGTCAGCGCCTGAAGCCAACTACAAGACCACACGCTAAAGACACGAAGCAAGAGCTACTGATTCAGCTAGCCTTGCTTCGTGTCTGTTCGTGTGGCTTCGTGTTTTTACGTCTTATTCAGCCGCCGCTACCTGCCATTCGACTTCGTAGACAGGTACGGGTTGAGCGCGATTCTTGACGGTGAGCGGGGCATGTTGGCGGAGCGGATAGCTGGGACGGGCGGCGCGCGCGACGGCTTCGCTGGCTAGTATCTGATTGCCCAGCGCGTTCTGTTCGAGGCGCGCAGCCAAGTTCACCGTGTCGCCGATGGCCGTGAACTCCGTCCGCCGCTCCGAGCCGATGTAACCCACCGTCGCCACGCCCGTGTGCAGCCCGATGCCGATGGTGATCTGCGGCAGCCCGTCGGCTAAGAGCACGGTGTTGATCGGCTGCACCTGCCGCTGCATGGCGACGGCGCAGGCGAGCGCGTTGGTGGCATCCTCCGGCGTGGCGGCGGGCGCACCAAAGAGCGCCATCAAGCCGTCGCCGATGTATTTGTCGAGCGTGCCGCCGTGCGCAAAGATGATCTCGGTCATGGTCGAGAAGTAGCTGTTCAATAGTTGCACGACCTGTTCGGGCGGCGCGTGCTCGGCGAGGCGTGTGAAGCCGCGCACGTCGGCAAAGAGCACCGTGACGGTCTGATTCACGCCGCCCAGCTTGAACGAATCCGGGTGTTCGAGCAGTTGGCGCACGACGTAGTCGGGCATAAAGCGACTGTAGTTTGCGCGGGCCACCTCTTCGCGTGCGAGTCGCTCATGCGCGCGCACAGTCTCGACGGCAACGGCCGTCTGCGCGGCGATGGTGCTGACGAGTTCCAGATCGTCGCGCGTGAACTGGGCAAAGGGGTCGAGCCGGTCGGCGTAGAGCGCGCCATGCACGCCCGATTCGGTGACGAGCGGCGCGCAGATCGTCGAGTGTACGCCCTGCGCGATGATCGAATCGGCGCGGCGAAACTGTTCGTCGGTCGCCGCATCCTGCGACAGCAGCGCGACGCGTTCGCGCATGACCTGTTCGGTGATCGTGCGGCTGACGGTGGGGCCTGACTGCGCCGTACCCTGTTCGTGGCGCAGCCGCGCGGCGACGGGGCGCAGGGGCGCGCCCGCGCTCGCTTGATCGTCGCGCAAGAGCGCCACGACCCTGTCGGCGGGCGTGACGCGAAAGATGATCTCGGTGGCCTTATCGAAGATGGCGTCGAGGTCGAAGATCGAGCCGAGCGTCTTGCTCAGTTCGTAGAGCAGGGCGAGTATGTCGGCCTTGCGTCTGAGTGCGAGCAGTTCGGGGTCGGTGTGGCGCGCGGGCACTTCGGTGTGGAGCGCGCGGCGGATCACGTCGTTGACGGAGACGGTCAGACGCGTGCTGCCCATCCGGCTCTCTTCGTAACGGACGCGCGCGGCGCGTTCCGCTTTCGTCTCGACGAACTGCAAACGGCTCGCCCCGATGACGATCTGATCGCCGTCCTTCAGGCGGTGTTCGGCGTGCGGCTGGCCGTTGACGAGCACCTTGTTGATGCTGCGTTTGAGTTCCGCGCCGACGAGCGCGCCGTCCACCAAAATGTAAGTGCCGGCTTCGTGGCGGATGAAGGCGTGATAACGCGAGGCGCGCGGGTCGTCGAGCGTCACACAATTATCGGTTGCGCGCCCGATGGTGCAGCGCACGTCCGGCGTCAACGGGTAATGCCAGTTCCGTCCGCTCGCATCTGTGATTTGCAGGAGAGGCATAAAAACTTGAATGCGCCTTAGGAGCGCACGGGAGCAGAGTATAACGCAATTCCGGCCGCGCGCATGCGTCAAACTCGCGGGCGCGCGATCTGCGGCGGTCTATTGCGCGCGCCTAAACCGGCGAGCGCGGATTGAAAGCGCAAAGGAAAGGGCCGTATAACTGTCTCAGCTATACGGCCCTTAAAAATTTAGTGGAGCCACCTTCCGGATTTGAACCGGAGACCTACTGATTACGAATCAGTCGCTCTACCAACTGAGCTAAGGTGGCTGAATGTTGGCGACAGGAAGCTTACGAAGGCGGCCGGGGCGTTGTCAAGCGGGCTGCCAAAAGCACAAGGGAGGAGAAGCTGAAGCATGCCAAAAGACCCAACACGCAACCAGCCGAACTACAAGATCGGTGGCAGTCACTTGAACGAATTCGAGTATGCGCGCGACAAGGGCGCGATGACGGAGGCCGAGCACGAACGCTTTCAACAGCAGCAGGCCGAAGCGGGCGACGCGGCACAAGCAGCGCCGCAGACCGAGGCCGAGCGCGTGCAGCAGTTGATGTCGGACGTACACGAGCAGGTGCAGCGTCGTAAGGAGAAGCAGAGCGCGTCAGCGGCACAGCCTGCTGGCCGGAAAGGCGGCGCGCGGAAGCCGGGCGGGCAGACGAGCGCGAAGTCTGCGGACAAGGCGAGTGCGGGGCGCAAGAGTGCGGGCGCAAAGAAGGGCGCGGCGCAGGCGGGCACGAAGCAGGGCGCAGGCAAACAGGGCGGCGCGAAAAGCGCGGCTGGTGGTGCGGCGGCGCGCACAGCCGGTCGCACGGCCGGCAAGAAGGGCGCGCGGAAATCGGCGCGCTAGACGGCCGGCGCAAACAAGGAGGTTTTGACGCATGAAAGATGAGACCACGCAGGAACGTGCGCCGGCGCAGGGCGACGCAGCAAGCGGCACAGAGCCGCCGCGCCCTGAACCGGAGACAGACGTGGAGGCTGAACAGGAATCGGCTGCGGCGATGGACGCAGACGTGCCGCAGCCACCGGACGAGTCGGGCGCAGGCTAAGTCCGCCGGACGTTGACCAGTCATTTGAAGATCGTAAACCGCCGGAGGGCGACCGCATTCAGCTTTACGCGGTCGCCCTCCGCACCTGTCAACCCGACGCAGGATCGGGTAAGATGCGAGCCGTCTCTCCACCGCGCAGCCGCAAGACCTTTGCGCACGCCGACACGCTCAGCATGAAACGAATGTCGCCCGCGTCTCGTCCGCGTCTATCGTTGCAGCCAGCGTTGCAGCCAGCGCTCTGTCCGGCATCTGTGGGCCGGGCCGTGTTGCTGTGCGCGGCGTTCGTCGTCGTGGTCTGCGCGCAGATGTCGGCCCAGATGGTCGGGTCGCCCGTGCGTGCGCGTAAGCTGCCCGCGCCGGAACGCATTATCGCGGATTACATCAAGGCGGTCGGCGGCAAGCAACGGCTGCGCGCCGTGCAGGACGCGACCTACGAGTGGCTGGTGCAACTGCCCGGTCAGCCCGAAGCACGCGCACGCACCATCAAGAAAGCGCCGGACGCGATCCGCATGGACATCTTCACGAGCGGCGGCGAAAGAAACTCGGCCGTGAACGCCCGCACCGCTTGGTTGCGCGACGCGGGCGGCAATCTGCGCACGCTGACCGGCAATGCCGCGCAGACCGCCAAACTGCAAGCCGCGCTCGAAGCCGGCTGGCTGCTCGACTTGTCGAAGCGCGACGTGCTGGCGCGCACAATCGCTTATGACGACGCGGGCGAGGCCGCTTACGTCGTCGAGTTTGCGCGCCGCGATGGTGCGCGGCTGCGCGGGCGGTTTGGTGCGGCGAGCAAACTGCTATTGCAGATCGTTGATGAAGCACGTCAGACCGTCGTCGCTTACGAAGATTATCGCGCCGAGGCGGGCGGCCCCGTTGAGCCGCACCGCGTCAGCGTCACCACAGCGTCGGCCGCGCCGCTCGTCTTCACGCTTGAGCGTGTGCGCTACAACACGGGCGTCGCCGCCGCGATGTTCGAGCCGCCGGGCGACGCCGCGCTGAACGTGGTCGCGCTGCTGCGCGAAGTCGGGCAGCACCAACGCGAGCTTGACGAGCGCGTCAGTGAGTACACGTTCACGCGCACGGAGACGGAGCGCGAGTTCAACGAGCGCGGCGAGGTCAAGAAAGAGAAGACGACCGTACACGAGGTCTATCCGCTGCCGGGCGGCGGGCGCGTGCTGAAACTGCTGAGCGAGGACGGCGTGCCGCTCGCGCCGCAGCGCGCGGCGCGGGAAGAGAAGCGCGTGGGCGAGGAGATCGAAGAGGCCACGCGCGCCTATGAGCGAGCGCGCCTGAAGCGTGAACGCGCGCAACAACAGGGCGGAGCTAAAGCCGCGCAGGATGAAGATGAACTCGGCGGCATCGGCACGTTCGTGCGCGTGTGCGAGTTCGTCGCGCCGCGCCGGGAAAGTTTTCAGGGGCGCGATGCGGTCGTCTTCGACTTTCGTGCGCGCCCCGACTATAAGCCAAAGAATCGCATGGAAGCAGTCGTCGCCAAACTGATTGGCGTCGCGTGGATCGATCCGGCGGACAAACAGATCATCCGGCTCGAAGCGCGCTTCCCCGACGGTTTCAAGATCGGCGGCGGGCTGGTGGCTTCCATCCGGCCCGGCTCGGCCTTCATGTTCGAGCAGGCGCGACAGGCGGAAGGCGTCTGGCTGCCGCGCGCGGCGCAGGTCAACGCGGCGGTGAAGATTTTCCTCGTCGCCGGTTTCCGGCGCGACATCACGCGCGAGTACAGCAACTACAAGCGATTCAGCACCAACGTCGGCGATGCGAACGTCGCCACGCCCAAGCCAACGCCGCAGTAAAGATCTGTATGATCGGGTTAGTCGAAAGCGCAAATGACAGTTAATGTGAACAAGACGAGCGAGGTGTTGGTGGTTGGCGGCGGCTTTGCGGGCGTCGAAGCGGCGTGGCAGGCGGCGGCAGCGGGCGCGCGCGTGCGGCTCTACGAGATGCGCCCTGTGCGCCAGACGCCCGCGCATCATACGGACAAACTGGCCGAGATCGTCTGCTCAAATTCGCTCAAGTCGGACGAGCCGGGCACAGCGCCGTTCCTGTTGAAAGAAGAGTTGCGGCGTGGGCGTTCGCTCGTGCTCGAAGTGGCGGCCGAGACGCGCGTGCCAGCGGGCGCGGCGCTCGCCGTTGACCGCCAGCGCTTCGCGCAGTTGATCACCGAACGGATTGAAGCGCATCCGCGCATCACGCTCGTGCGCGAAGAGTTGACGCGCGTGCCCGCCGACGCCGTCACGATCATTGCGGCGGGGCCGCTCTGCTCCGATGCGCTGGCTCAAGAGATCAAGCATCTGACCGGCGACGAGCAACTCTACTTCTACGACGCGATTGCGCCCATCGTCGCCGCCGATTCGATTGACCTGACGATTGCCTTCCGCGCCGCGCGCTACGACAAGGGCGGCGACGATTATTTGAACTGCCCGATGGACGAAGCAGAGTACCGGCGTTTCTATGAAGCGTTAACCGAGGCGCGGGGCGTGCCGTTGCAGAAGTTTGAGGAGACGCGCTGGTTCGAGGCGTGCCTGCCGATTGAAGAGTTGGCGCGGCGCGGTTACGACACGCTGCGCTACGGGCCGATGAAGCCGGTGGGCTTGCGCGATCCGCGCACGGGACGCGAGCCGTTCGCCTGTGTGCAACTCCGGCAGGAGAACTTGCTGGCGGACGCATACAACATGGTCGGCTTCCAGAATCATCTACGTTACGGGGAGCAGGCGCGCGTGCTCCGGCTGATTCCCGGTCTCGCGCAAGCAGAATTCTTGCAATACGGCCAGATTCATCGTAATACTTACATTAGAGCGCCGCGCGTGCTCGCCCCGACCATGCAAATGCGCGCCCGTCCCCACATCTTCTTTGCCGGACAGATCAGCGGTGTCGAAGGTTACGTCGAATCCGTAGCGACGGGCTGGCTCGCAGGGCTGAACGCGGCGCGTTTGGTGGCGGGCCGCGAGTTGGTCGCCGCGCCCATCGAGACGGCCATGGGCGCACTGGCGCGCTACGTCTCCGCGGCCGAGACCGACAACTATCAGCCGGTCAACATCACCTTCGCGCTGCTGCCGCCGCTCGCCGAAGCCGAACGCAAGCGCGTGCGCCGCAAACGCGACCGCCACGAGCGTCAGGTGGCGCTGGGCTTGCAGGCGTGGGCCGACTGGCTACAGAGCATCCAACCGGCCGAGGCCGCCACGCACGGCGCAACGGTTTGAAAGAGTTAAGCAGAAAGATGAAGCCACGCAACCAAACGAAGCGACTCGCACGAGGCCACACCGCTTCGGTGTCCGCGTCTTTTGTTCGCGCCGCTTCGTGTGCTTGTCTGGTCTACGCCTTGTGCGCGCTGCTGCTCGTCGCGCCTGCGGCGCTCCATGCACAGTCGGGGCGCACGCGCCAACCTGAGCCGCAGCCGACACCGCAACCCAACGGACAACGGCCGCGCCGCACCACCGCGCCCGCGCCCAGACCCACGCCCGCCCTTGACCAGCCGGGCCAGCCCGCCACGCCCGACGAGCCACGCCCGACCGCGCAGCACACGCCCACACCGCAGCCCATAACGGCCAGCGATCCTGAGACGGGGCAGCCGGTCGAGATTGACCCGGACGAAGTGATCCACGTCAACGCGAACCTCGTGCCGATCCCGGCGTCGGTCATAGACGAGTTGGGCCGCCCCGTCACCGATCTGGAAGTCAAAGATTTCGAGTTGCGCGTGGACGGGCAGCCGCGCCCCATCGGCGATCTCTCGCGCGCCGACACGCCCGTCCGCTTGGCGCTCCTCTTCGACAACAGCTACAGCCTGCGGTCTGCGCGCGAGATGGAAAAGCAGTCCGCGATGCGTTTCTTCCGCACGGTTATCCGCCCGGTCGATCTGGCCGCCGTCTATTCGGTGGACGACTACGAGCGGCTGATGCAGCCTTTGACGAACGACGTGTCGGCGCTCGTCCGCACGGTCGAGAGCTTTGGCGAGCCGGAAGGTTCGACGCCGCTCTTTGACGTGATGGCGAAAGCGGCCGACTATCTGCGTCCGCAGACCGGCCGCCGCGTGATCGTCGTCGTCTCGGACGGCGTCGATACGACCAGTTCGATTGACTTTGCCGAGGCGATGCGCCGCGTGCAATCGGCCGACTGCCAGATTTACGTCGTGCAGAACGGCATCAGCGACAACCCGAACCTGCACGACCTCACGGCCGAGAGTCGCATGCGCGAGTTTGCCATGCAGACGGGCGGCGCGGTCTTCGCGCCCAAGACGATCAACGATCTGCCGTCCGCCTTCGCGCAAATCTCCGCCGACCTCGCGCAGCAGTACGTCCTCAGTTATTACCCGGCGGACGACCGCCGCGACGGTCGCTTCCGCAGCATCAATCTGAGCATCAAGACGCGCCCCAACATGCGCGTGCGCGCCCGGCGCGGCTACTACCCGCGCCAGTCGCAACTCTCGGCCGCGTCCGGCTACAACTACGAACAGGTCGCACAATCTGCGCCGGCCGCGCCCGACCCGCAGCCGGCGAGCGCAGCCCCGGCCGTCGGGCTGCAACCGCAACCGTCAACGTTCAGACCGAGCGCGCCCGCGACCGGCCCCTCCTACGGCAGCAAGAATCTGAATCCCGACGACGATGCCGCAACTAACAGAAATTCTCCGCGCCCGCTAAACGCGGGGGCGGAGAATCGCGTGCGCAGCGATGCCGCGCCGCCCGTCGCCATCGAAGTCGCGCGCCTGCCCGAAGTGCGAAGCGAAGTCGCCGCCACCACCAGCCCGCCATACGCACCGGCCGCCGCACCCACGCCCACGCCGACCCTCGCGCCGACGCCTGAACCAACGCCCGCACCCACGCCCACGCCCGAAACAACGACAGCTAAACCGAACGCCGCCCCGACGCAAACGAACGTGTCGGCCGCAAGCGGCGCGCAGCCGACGACGCAGACGCCAGCGTCTCAGTCGCCAACGTCTGTGCCCGGCGGCGTGCTCAACGGGCGCGCGCTCAAACTACCGAAGCCGGTCTTTCCCGACACCGCCCGGCGCATGCGCGTCACCGGCACGGTCAATGTCGAGGTGACTATTGACGAGAATGGTAAAGTGATCGCGGCGCGCGCGATGACCGGCCACGTGCTGCTCCGCGAAGCGGCGGTGGACGCAGCCCGCCGCGCGACCTTTACGCCCACCGTCCTGCACGACAAGCCGGTGCAGGTCACAGGCGTGATCGTTTACAACTTCAGTCAGTAATATGGTGAATGCAGAACGCGGCGGGCTGAACGATGACGGGGCGCGCGCTTGCCGCTTATTCGTCGCTCAGCCTGCCGCGTTCGGCCTTTCGGGGCGCTGCTTATGATGGAACAGCTACTCGCACAGTTCTTCGAGCACCTGCGCTACGAGCGCAACGTGAGCGAGCACACGCTGCGCAACTACCGGATCGATCTCGGCCAGTTCTACGATCATCTCGCCCCGGCCGACGCGGACACGGGCGCGCGGCGCGAGTTCGACATCAAACAGATCGATCACATCACGATCCGCGAATGGCTCTCGCAACTGCACGCGGCGCAGAAGCAGAAGACCTCCATCGCGCGCAAACTCGCGGCGCTCCGCACCTTCTTCCAGTTCCTGCTGCGCGAAGGCGTTGTCGAGATGAACCCGGCGAAACTCGTGGCCACGCCGCGCCTTGAGAAGAAGCTGCCGAACCATCTCTCCATCGAAGATGCGATCCGCTTTATCGAGACGCCCGACCTTGAGACTGACTTGGGCAAACGCGACCGCGCCATTCTTGAGATGCTCTACGGCACGGGCGTGCGCGTCTCGGAGTTGGTCAAACTCGATCTGCGCGACATAGATTTTCAGAATAAGATGGCCCGCGTGACCGGCAAACGACGCAAGCAGCGCGTCGTGCCGTTTGGTGACCCGGCCAAGGTCGCCCTGATCCAGTACCTGTCCGTGCGTAGCGCTTTCCTGCAAAACGCGCCGCTCGCCGAGCGCGACACGCAGGCCGTCTTCCTCAACTATCAGG
>DASVQA010000101.1:0-24519 GCA_036389375.1 Pyrinomonadaceae bacterium
CACACTAAACAGTGAAGGGCGTCGCCAAGAAACGGAAAACTTCGGCGGCGCACACAAACCGACACACTATAGCTGCAATTGCAGCCACTAGCAAGCTGCCCACAGGAGGTAACTCCTAATGGGCAGACATCCCCGCCGAAAGCAAAAACGGCTTGCTGAGAAACTGCTAAAGATTAGGCTGGCGCTTGGCTTGTCACAGAATGAAATCTTGCGGCAACTTGGGGCGGGCGACGAACTTGCACGCGGCAGTATCTCTAACTATGAGTTAGGCGACCGCGAACCGCCGCTATACATTCTGTTGGGTTACGCGCGGCTAGGGGGCGTGTGCATGGATACCCTAGTTGATGATGAATTAGACCTGCCTGATAAGTTACCCGCTAAGGCGAAGCACTCAAATCGTTAAAATCCGCCTTCTTGCCTATTTTCGCGCGGAGATGGACAGGTAGTTGGTGAATTGGGCCATGTTTTGCGGCTATTTTCCACCCATATTCGAGCAGGAAGTCGGGTGTAGCGGAGCAGAAATTGACCATATCGGGGCGTGAATAGGTTATATCAGGGTGAAAGATTGCCATATCAGTGTGAAAACTGACTATATCAATGTGCAAATCGGTCATATCAGCGTGAAAATCGGCTGTGGCGAGGTGTGCGGGGGTTATAGCGGCGGGCGGGGAGTTTGTGGGGGAAAGATATTTGTGGACGAGGGCATGGGTGGCAGTATAATCGCGGGCGTCAAGAGTCCTCGCCTAATTGTACAGTGAGCCAACGGTAACGAATCAGGGTGGCGCATCCGTGCGGGCAGACGCTCATCTGTCCGTGTTCCTCAATCCGGCTCTACAGGGACGCTTCCCACGTCCCTTTCTTCACCTGAAAGGAGTCAATTCTTATGAAGGATACGGCAACACGCCGTTTGGAGATGTTTATTCGTGCGCGCCAGTTCGGTGCGGCGCACAAAACTGCGTTCCCGGCCGATACGCGCGGCGGCGAGGTGTTGGCGCAACTCAATACGGTCATCACAGATTTGGAAGGGCACGCGAGCAAGCAGGCGTCGGGTCAACGCGCGGCCAAAGAAGGGACAACCTTGAAGTCCGGCGCACGCGCCGCTCTGCGCGAAGACCTCGAAGCCATCAGTCGCACGGCCCGCGCGCTGGCGTTGACCACGCCCGGCCTCGACGATAAGTTTCGCCTGCCGCGCAACGCGGGCGAGCAGGCGTGGCTCGCCGCCGCGCGTTCCTTCGCGCAGGATGCCGCGCCGCTCAAGAGCGAATTCCTACGGCGCGGATTGCCGGCGGATTTTCTCGAAGACCTCAACGCCAGCATCGCGGCCTTGGAAGCCTCAATCAACAACCGCGCGCAACAGACCGGGACTCGTGTCGCCGCCACCGTCGCCATAGACGCCGCCATAGATGCGGGGATGAACGCCGTGCGCGAGTTGCACGCGATTGTGCATAACATCTTCCGCGACGATCCTGCGACCCTTGCCGAATGGACGAGCGCCAGCCACACGGAACGCGCCCCACGCCACGCCAAACCCGGGCCGTCGTCCACGCAACCCACGCCCCCTCAGGGCTAAGAGACGACAAACGGAGCGGCCCTGCGCCATAACGACGGCCGCTTATGCTGGCTCAATGTGCAGCGAGGGCGTACTGCTAGTTGAACAGCAGCACGGGCGCGTGCAGTTAAGTGGTCAATGTGAGTTTTACGCGCGCGGCTCTCTACGGCGGTGGTTAGCCTAAGCGGGCATGTCTAAGACAAAAGCGGCGGCACAAAAACCGTGCAAGAGGTTTTCGCGCCGCCGTCTTTCGCAGAAAAATTTGGTAGGCACGCGCGGATTTGAACCGCGGACCCCTACCGTGTCAAGGTAGTGCTCTACCCCTGAGCTACGTGCCTACAAGGCTCTCACCAACAACTTCACGCGCAACTACCCAAGCTGCAAGCGGAAAGGTACGTTAACAAACGGTTTCGACGGGTGTCAAGCGGGCTGGCCAGCGACCGCCGCGTGTGGCGGGCCGGCTGGCGAGCGCGCCGTTTTAGTATTCGGTAAATGCATGTATCATGCGGGGCGCACTTGCCTGTTTAGCCTGCGAGGAGATTCCCCTATGAAGCTTTGCCTGCGATTCCTGCTCGGCGTCGGCGCGTTGCTGCTGCTGCTGCCCAGCGCACTTGCGCACGCACAGAGTCAGGCGGCGGCCGGTTATCATCTGGTGCAGAAGATCACGGTCGGCGGCGAGGGCGGTTGGGATTATCTGACGGTTGACGCGCAGGCGCGGCGCATCTACGTCGCGCGCGCGACGCACGTGATGGTGCTTGACGAGGACTCCGGCCAAGTGGTCGGCGATATTCCCGGCACGGCGGGCGTCCACGGCGTCGCGCTCGTGCCGGAACTGCATAAGGGCTTCACCAGCAACGGGCGCGACAACTCGGTCACGATCTTTGATCTTGCGACGCTCAAGGTGCTGAAGAAAGTGGCGGTCGGGCAGAATCCCGATGCCATCATCTACGACGGGGCCGCGCAGCGCGTCTTTACCATGAACGGCGCGAGCCGCGACACGACCGCGCTTGATCCAAAGAGTGAGACCGTAGTGGGCACTATCGCGCTCGACGGTCGCCCGGAATCAGCCGCCACCGATGGACAGGGTCATCTCTACATCAATCTGGAAGACAAGAGTCAGGTCGCGGTCGTTGACTCGCGCAAGCTGGCGGTGCTGAACCGCTGGGCGCTCGCGCCCGGTGCAGAGCCGACCGGCATGGCCATGGATCGCAAACACAAACGGCTCTTTATCGGTTGCGCCAACAAGCTGCTCGTCGTGCTCAACTCCGATAACGGGCGCGTGGTGACGACGCTGCCCATCGGAGCCGGCGTTGACGCCACCGGCTTCGATGCGGAGACGGGTCTGGCCTTTAGTTCAAACGGCGAGGGCACGCTCACAGTTGTCCACGAAGACACGCCGGACAAGTTCAGCGTGGTGACTAATGTAAACACGCAGCGCGGGGCGCGCACCATGACGCTCGACCCGAAGACGCATCGCGTCTTTCTAGTCAGCGCGGACTTCGGCCCGCCGCCTGCGCCGACGCCGGAGCGCCCACGCCCGCGCCCAAGCGTCTTGCCCGGTACGTTCGCCTTGCTGGTCGTCGGCAAGTGAATCGCTGAAGCTATGCGGCCCGCCGCGCGTTTGCGCCGGCCCGAAGCCGAGGGTGTCTATCACATGGATCAATTGCGCAGTTGCTACAAGTGCGGCTACGAGACGCACGAGCCGGTCAAACAGTGTCCCAAGTGCAGGCAGCGCCTGCGGACGGCGCGCGAGGTGCGCGTGCTTGGCTGGTTGCAGTTGCTCGTCGGCATCTTTCTGGTCGGGCTGATGGGCACGATCACTTTTAAGCTCGCGCCGCTCCTATTACAGACAGGCGTGCGTGAAGGCGGCGCAAGGTTTACGGGCACACCGCAGCAGGCTTTTCTGCTCCTGAGCCTGTTCGGCCTCTTGATCCTGTTCGGCGCAACGAGCATGGCGAGCGGGCTGTGGCAGATCAAGACGGGGCGACGCAACAAGTGGATTTTCATTTTCATGCTGGGGCTGGTCATCGTGCTGATCGTCGTCGTCTGGCTCGTGCGCGCGGCGCTCGGCACTTGAGGGGCAACTGATCGTGCAGCGCAAGCGCGCCAACGTCTTCGCCACGGCGCTCCGCTGCGTGCGCCTGCGCTGCCCCGTCTGCGGGCGCGCCTACATCGCGGCGCGACCCTTTCGCATCCGGCATCACTGTCCACAATGCCGCGCGCTCTTTCAACGCGAGGAAGGCTTCTTCGTGGGCGCGCTCTCCATTAACGTGGTCACGACCGAGTTGGTGCTGCTGCTCATCTACTACTTCTGCCTGTTGGCGCTCGATGTGCGCGACGAAGTGACCTTTCCGATTGTCTGCACGGCGGCGGTGCTGTTTCCCGTCGCCTTCTATCATCACAGTTGGAGCATCTGGTTGAGCCTCGATCATTTAGTCGAGGGGCTGCCAGCCTACGTCGAAGGCAAACCGGGCGGCGGGGCTACATGACGGCCGGCGCGGGCCACACGCTCAGGCACACTTACAAGGACGGGGCGGAGTTGACGAATCTGGATAAAACTGTGGCGTGCATGCGCGCGTTGCGTTTATAATCCGCTCAACAGTCCCGGCGGGCCGTACTGCTTGTAGCTCTCTTTTGGGCTGACGCAGAGGCGTGCGCTGCAACTCCGCTGCCGGCGCGCGGGCCGTTTGCGCGCCCCACCAAAAATGTTCGACGGACAGATCATCGGCCATTACCGCATCCTCGGCCGACTCGGCCAAGGCGGCATGGGCGTCGTCTATAAAGCGGAAGACACGCGGCTGGGCCGGCTCGTGGCCATCAAGTTTCCCGGTCAGGGCGCGGACAGGCAGGCGTTTCGCGCGCGCTTTCTCAACGAGGCGCGCGCCATCTCTGCGCTCAACCACCCGCACATCGCCACCGTCCACGATTACGGCGAAACACCCGAAGGCGATCCCTTCCTCGTCATGGAGTTGGTACACGGGGAAGACCTGACCGAGCGCCTCAACAGCGGCACGCTCACGCTGGGCGAGGCCGTCCGCATCATGGCGTCGGTCGCGGGCGCGCTCGACGCGGCGCACCGGCACGGCATCGTCCACCGCGACGTGAAGCCGTCGAACGTCCGCATCAGCGACGAGGGACAGGTTAAGGTGCTCGACTTCGGTCTCTCGAAGAACATGCAGGACCTGAAGCTCGACGCCGACGCTTCGACGCTGCATGTTGATGCGTTGACCAGCCCCGGCGTGGTCGTCGGCACGCCGCACTATCTCTCGCCGGAACAGGCCAAATCCGCGCCCGTAGATGCGCGCAGCGACATCTTCGCGCTCGGCGCGCTGCTCTATGAATGCATCACGGGTCGCCCCTGTTTCGTCGGCGCGAACGTGATCGAGGTCGGCGCGCAGGTCTTGCACGTCGATCCGCCGCCGCCCTCAGAGAGCAACCCGCACGTCCCGCCGGAGTTGGACAACATCACGCTCAAGGCGCTGGCCAAAGACCCGGCCGAGCGTTACCAGACGGCGGCCGAAATGAAGGCCGATCTGGAAGCCGTCGCCGCCACGCTCGGCAGCGCCGCGCTCGAACCCGTCAAGACGACGGCGTGGCCGCCGAACATCCAGACGCAAAGCAACACGCCCGCCCGCCGGACGACGCGCCTACAAAAACCTGCGCGCCGCCGTTGGCCCGTCTACGCGCTCGGCATCCTCGCAGCGGCGCTCGTGGTTGGCGCAATCGCCTATCTGCTCCACCTGCGCCGCAGCCCGACCATGCTCGATTCGCTGGCCGTGCTGCCCTTCGTCAACGCGACCGGCAACCCGGATGCTAAATATCTCTCTGACGGCATCACCGAGAGTCTGATTAACAGTCTGTCGCAGCAACTCCCGATCAAAGTCATGTCGCGCAACGCCGTCTTCCGCTACGAGGGGCGCAATGTCGAATCGGATCAGATCGGGCGTGAGTTGGGCGTCAGCGCAGTGCTGACCGGCAACGTCCAGACGCGCGGCAACGATCTTTCCATCAGCGTCGAATTGATTGATGCGCGCGACAACACGCATCTCTGGGGCGAGCATTACAACCGGCGTATGACCGACGTGCTCGTGGTGCAGGAAGAGATCGCACGGGCGACCGCCGAAGTCCTGCAACGCCGGCTGCGCCTGCCTGCCGGTGCGACGGGCGCGATGCCTGCGCCCAAACGCTACACCGAGAGCAACGAAGCTTACCAAGCTTACCTGCGCGGTCGTTACTTCTGGAACCGGCGCAACGAAGAGGGCTTTCGCAAAGCCATTGACGCCTTCAACGAAGCCATCAACTACGATCCAAGCTACGCCCTCGCCTACGCCGGCATCGCCGATTGCTACGCGCTCCTGAGCGACCACAGCGTACTACCGCCGCGCGACGCGATGCCCAAAGCGAAAGCCGCCGCCCAGCGTGCGCTTGAGATTGACCCGCAACTCGCCGAAGGGCTGACCTCGCTCGCCTTCGTCGAGATGGCGTATGACTGGAACTGGCTCGCCGCCGAGCAGAAGTTTCGCCGCGCCATGACGCTCAATCCGAGCTACGCGACCGCGCATCAATGGTGCGCGTCCGACCTAGTCCAGATGAACCGCTTCCCCGAAGCCTTGAACGAGATCAAGCGCGCGCAGGAGCTTGACCCGCTCTCGCTCATCATCAACGCCAACTCCGGTCTCTATCTCTACTACTCCGGCCCCGAACACTACGAAGAGGCGCGCAGGCAGGTGGCCAAGGCGCTCGAAGTTGACCAGACCTTCGGCGTCGCCCACCTCTATCTTGGCTACATCTACCTGCAACAGCCCGCGCACCGCAACGACGCCATCAACGAACTACAACGCGCTGTCGCACTCATGGGCGACGATGCCGAGACGCACGCCGCGCTCGGTCACGCCTATGCCGTCGTCGGCCGCACCGCCGACGCGCGCAAGGTGCTCGAACGTCTGCGCGCGCCCCGCGCCGGCGGTTACGTCTCGCCCTATTTCATCGCGCTCGTCTATACGGGTCTCGGCGAACGCGAGCACGCCCTCGCCGCGCTCTATCAAGCTTATAAAGACCGCCAGCCCGGCATGATCTTTATGCGCCTCGACCCACGCTTCGAGCCGCTGCGCGCCGACCCGCGCTTCGCCAATCTGCAACACCACGTCGAACAGGCTTCCTGGGAAGAGATTCTGAGTCTGGAACAGACGCTGGCCACGCATTGACGCTTACGCATCAAGCTTAGGCTCGGTTAAGTTTACGTGAAGATGAATCGCCGGTGCGGTGCTACGTTTAAGCCGCGGCCTCAGGCGCGCGCGGTTTCGGCGGCGCTGCGTTCCCACTCTTCGTAGAGCGTGCGCAGGCGCTCGTCGGCCGTGCGGTATTCGTCGTTGAGCGTGGCGACGCGTGCGGCGTCGCGCGCCACTTCTGGGCGGGATAGTTCGTCGGTGAGCGTGGCAAGGCGCTGTTCCGTCCGGGCGATCTCGCTTTCGATCATTTCAGGCGTGCGCGTCGGCGTCTTCGGGCGGCCGGTTTTGTTGCCGTCCGTCTTGGCCTTCTTGCGCCCGCCAGCCTGCGCGGTGGCTGGCACACTCTGTTTCGCTGTCGCGCCCGCTGGCTTTGCCTGCTCGGCTTTCGCGGCCGTGGCGGCGACACGGCGCGCAGCCTTCCAGTCGTGATACTCGGTATAGTCGCCGTCGTAGTGCTCGGCCCCGCCCTGCCCGTCGAGCGCGAGAATCTGCGTGGCGATGCGGTCGAGGAAGTAGCGGTCGTGGCTGATGGTGATGATCGTGCCGTCGTAGGCGTCGAGCGCCTCTTCCAGCGCCTCGCGCGAAGGGATGTCCAGATGGTTCGTCGGCTCGTCGAGCACGAGCACGTTGACGCGCGAGTAGATCAGCTTGGCGAGCGCCAGTCGCCCCTTCTCGCCGCCGGAGAGATCGATGACGTGCTTGTAAACATCGTCGCCGACGAAGAGAAACTGCGCGAGGAAGCTGCGCAACTCGCCCGCCGTGACCGTCGCGGGCGCAACGCGGCGCAACTCCATGATGATCTCGTTGCGTTCGTCCAGATCGTCCAACTGCTGCGCGTAGTAGCCGACCTGCACCTTCGTGCCCCAGCGCGCCTCGCCCGCCAGCGGCGGCAGTTTATTGAGCAGCGTCTTGATAAAGGTCGTCTTGCCGGAGCCGTTCGGGCCGATGATGCCGAGCGCCTCGCCGCGCGCGAGCGTGAGCGTGATGTCGCGCGCCAGCGTCTTACCCGGATAGCCAACCGTCAGGTCTTTGACGACGAGCGCTTGATTGCCCGTGCGCTCGACGCCCTTCAACTGAAAATTCCCGGCCGACTGATCCACGCGCACCGCATCCACGCGCTCAAGCTTCTCCAACATCTTGCGCCGCGACTTGGCCTGCTTCGTCTTCTGCCCCGCGAGGTTGCGCCGGATGAACTCTTCGGTCTTGGCGATCAACTGTTGCTGATTCTCGTAAGCGCGGCGCTGCGCCTCACGCCGTTCTTCGCGCTCGACGAGGAAGGCGGAATAGTTGCCGGTGTAGCTGACCGCTTTGCCGCTCTCGATCTCCACGATGCGCCGGCAGGTGCGATCCAGAAAGTAGCGGTCGTGCGAGATGATGACGTAAGCGGACGCGTAGTCGGCCAGAAACTCTTCGAGCCATTCGACGCCGGCCACGTCCAGGTGGTTCGTCGGCTCATCGAGCAACAGCACGTCGGGTTCGGCCAACAACAGGCGTGCGAGGCCGAGCCGGTTCTGCTGGCCGCCGGAGAGCTTCTCGACTTCGAGCGTCCACGTCTCGCGCTCGAAGCCCAGCCCTTGCAGAATCGACTCGGCACGCGCCGCATACTCGAAGCCGCCCTCGCGCTCGAACTCGTGTTGCAGATCGCTGTAACGCGCAAGCACCGCGTCCAGATCGGCCGGCGCGTCCGCCATGCGATGCTCTAGCTCGTGCATCTCGTGTTCGATCTGTTGCAGGCGACCGAAGGCCGCGAGCGCCGCTTCGTGGACGGTCGCGCCCGGCTCGAAGTGGACGTGCTGTTCAAGCAGGCCGAGCCGCATGCCGCGCGCTCGCACCACGTCGCCGCGATCCGGCGTCTCTTCGCCGCCGATGAGGCGGAACAGCGTCGTCTTGCCCGCGCCGTTTCGGCCGACCAGCCCGACGTGCTCGCCCGGATTGATCTGCAACGAAGCGCCGCGCAGGACATCCTGCGCGCCGTAAGATTTATGCACGTCTGAGAGGCGAAACAACATAAAGCAGTGCCGAGTGCCGGGTGACAAGTGACGAGTTAAAACAAGTGCATGCCCGGCACTCGTCACTTGTCGCCTGTCACTACTTTTTAGGCGTCGCCTTAGCGGCCGGACTGGCGCTCGCGGCCGGCGCGGCGGCGGTGGCGGCCGGGGTGGCGGCCGGCGTCGCGGCGGGCGCGGGCGTGGCCGCGCCGGCGGGCCGCAGGCTGCTGAGCGCGGTGGCGTTGTTCATCGTGTCCTGCGCCAGTTTGTTCTCGACGCGCGCCTCGTTCATCGCCACTTCGAGGAGCGCTGCGTTCATCAGTTGCTTGCGCTGGTTGTTGATGAAGTCGGTGATGTCCTTGCGCACATCAGGATTGTCGAGCGTCAGATTCTCAGCCTCAAGCCGCTTGGCCGTCAGCTTGAAAATCTCGTAGCGCCCGTCCGAACCTTTGTTCGGCGGGGTAATGTCGCCCGTCTGCATCGGCCCGAAAAACTTCGCAATGAGGTCGGTGGGGAAGCCGGCCTTTTTCAGATCGTCTTCGGTGTAGAAGCCGATGTCGCCGCCGGAGCGCACCGACTGCGCGTCTTCGCTCTGCTCGCGGGCGACGGTGGCAAAGTCCGCGCCGCTCTTGAGCCGTTGATAGATAATATCGATCTTGTTCTTCGCTTCGGTGTCGCCCTTCGCGTCGTTGGTCGCGCCGTTGTCGTTCGGGTCAACAATGATGGCGGCGAGGCCGACGCCGCGTGCGCTGATGTAGCGTTCGCGGTTGCTGTTGAAGAAGTCGGCCACCTCTTTCTCGCTCGGCGTGCCGACCTTGCTGCCCGTGCGGTCGAGCAGATTCTTGATCGCAAGCTGTTTGCGCGCGGTATTGCGCAAGTCCTGCTCGGTCTGCCCCGTCTCCTTGAGCATCTTCTGATACTCGTCCTGCGTCAGGGCGTTCTGCTGCTTCTGCGTTTCGATGATCTGCGTGACCTCTTCATCCTTCGGCAGCAACCCTTCTTTTTCGGCGCGCTGGTAGAGGACTTCCTGCCGGATCAGATCGTCGAGGACTTGCAGCCGCCCGGCCGCGAGTTCCAACTGCGACATGTGCGAGATGTCCGACTGTTGCCCCTTGGCCTGCTGGTTGAGGATCGCGTCCACCTCGCGCAGCATGATGTTCTTACCGTTGACCGTGGCCGCAACGGCCGTGTCGTTCGTCGCGCCGCCGCCGCTAGCGCGGTTGCATGCGCCGAGGGCGCACGCCGCCACGACGAGGAGGACTAAACTTGCGATCTGCTTGACTCTAGGCACTGTGGCTTTGCTCCTTCACGTTACTGAATAATGACGAATGGCTTGCTGCCGACACTCGCTTGACGGCTCGTAAAACCGTCTGCTATAAATTTCGTTTCCTTCGCGCCGCAAATTCGTGACTGTGCGGTTCGCACAAACCGCGAAGGCGCTCTCGGTTTCACCGTCTGGAGGTAGAGCACTCATGGCTAAACGATGCGAAGTCTGCGACAAGGGGCCGCAGTTCGGCAACAACGTCTCGCACGCGAACAACCGCACCCCGCGCCGCTTCAACCCGAATCTGCAATCAATCCGCGTCCAGCGCCCGCAGGGCGGCACGGTACGCATGCGCGTCTGCACCACCTGCATCAAAGCGGGCAAAGTGGCCAAGGCCGCCTAAGCGGGCCACCCGGCGGCATACTTAACGCCAGCGGAGGGATGAAAGATAAACGTCTTTCATCCCTCGTTCAGCGTGGCGACCGCGTCAATCTCGACGCGCGCGTCGCGCGGCAGACGGGCCGCCTGCACGGTGGCGCGGGCCGGCGGCGCGGTCTGAAAATACCGCCCATAAACCTCATTCATCGCCGCAAAATCGCTCATATCCGCAAGGTAAACCGTCGTCTTGACGACGTGCGCGAAGTCGCTGCCCGCCGCTTTGAGCACTTCGGACAGATTGCGTAAGACCTGCTCGGTCTGCTCGCCGACGCCGCCCGCGACGAATTCCCCCGTCTGCGGATCAATCGGAATCTGCCCGGAGGCGAAGACGAAGCCGCCCGCGACGACGGCCTGCGAATACGGGCCGATAGCCTGCGGCGCACGCTCTGTTTTGACGATCTGTTTCACGGTGACGATACCCGCTTTTCAAGCTGCACAAGCGAAACGCGGATTCTAACAAACCCGTCCCCACGCGGCAACGCGCGGGCGCAAGTGTCGGCCACAAACTATGACCCGGACAAATGAGGCGGGCTAGAGGTTCAGCCTATATTGATGAGCTTTTCCGCATCACGGATGCTTCGCCCGCGTCAGGCGTGAAGGAAAAAGAGGCAACCGCGAAAGCCGCCGAGACCACGCTTAGGCAGCACCGTGCAGGCGCTCTACGTCGAGCACGCCGGGCACGCCGCGAATCGAGCGGATGACTTTATCGAGGTGCTTCACGTCGAAGACTTCGACCGTGACTTCGATGTGGCCGCGATTGTCGGCCGCAACCGTCGCCTTCGCCTCGCGGATGCCGGTCTTGATGTCGGAGATGGCGTTGGTGATGCCGGCGATCATGCCGGTACGATTCTCGGTGATGGCCAGCAGTTTGACGGCGTAGGCGGCCTGATCGGCCTTGCCGCGCCATTCGACCTCGACGATCCGTTCAGGATTGACCATCAACTGCTGCGCGTTCTTGCAGCGGCGCGCGTGGACGACCACGCCTTTGCCGCGCGTGATATAGCCGATGATTGATTCGCCGTGGACGGGGCTGCAACAGGGCGCGCGCGTGATGAGCACATCGTCCACACCGCGCACGGTGATGGCGTCGTCGCCCATGCGGATGAAACGCTTGACGGCCTGCACGCCGCTCCTGAGCTTCGATTCCTTGCGCTCCTCAAGTTTGGCAAACTCTTCCGGGCCGAGATATTTGGCCACGACGTTGCGCGGCATGAGTTTGCCGTAGCCGATGGCGGCGAGCAGATCGTCCACGCGGCCGAAGCCGTAGTCGTTCGCCACGCGCTTGAAGTCGCCGTTGGCCTCGCTCAACAGCTTCTTCGCCGAGAATTGGAAGCGCGCCGCCTCGCGCTCTAAGAGTTTGCGCCCGATCTCGATTGATTCGGCGCGTTGCTGCTCGGCGACCCAGTGGCGCACGCGATTGCGGGCGCGCGGGGCGACGATGAAGTTCAGCCAATCGCGCGACGGGTGCGAATTGGGCGACGTGATGATCTCGACCACGTCGCCGTTCTGAATCTGCGTGCGTAAGGGAACGATGCGCCCGTTGATGCGCGCGCCCGTGCAGCTATTGCCGATCTCCGTGTGGATCATGTAGGCGAAATCGACGGGCGTTGCGCCGCGCGGCAGTTGGATAATCTTGCCCATCGGCGTGAAGGCGTACACGTCCTTCGGGTAGAGGTCGAGCTTGAGCGTTTCGAGAAAGTCGCGCGAGTCTTTCACTTCCTGCGTCCACTCGATGAGCGAGCGCAGCCATTGAAACGCCTCGTCGTCTTCGTGCGCGCCGCGTCGCCCTTCCTTGTATTTCCAATGCGCGGCGACGCCCTCTTCGGCGATGCGGTGCATCTCTTCGGTGCGTATCTGAATCTCGAACGGTTGCCCTTCGGGGCCGATGACGGAGGTATGGAGCGATTGATAGAGATTGTCGCGCGGGGTGGCGATCCAATCTTTAAAACGACCGGGCACGGGTCGCCAGAGATTGTGAACGACGCCGAGCGCGGCGTAACAGTGGCGCACTTCGTCCGGCGTGATGATACGCGCGGCGACGAGATCATAGACCTGATCGAGATCGATCCGCTGCCGCCTGAGTTTCTTCCAGATCGAGAAGAGCCGCTTGACCCGCCCCTCGACGCGCACTAGTTGCACGCCAGCTTCGTGCAGCTTCTCTTCGAGCGTGGCGGTCGTGGCTTGCAGAAAGGCTTCGTGCTCGGCGCGCCGCGCTTCGAGTTGCGCGGCGAGCGAGTGATAGTCGTCCGGATGCAGGTGCTGGAACGAGAGGTCTTCGAGTTCGCCGCGCAGTTTGCCCATGCCGAGCCGGTGCGCGATGGGCGCGTAGATGTCTAAGGTTTCCTGTGCGATGCGCTGGCGCTTTTCCGGCCTGAGGAATTGCAGCGTACGCATGTTGTGCAGGCGGTCGGCCAGTTTGACGAGGACAACCCGCACGTCGTCCACCATCGCCAGCAGCATCTTGCGCACGTTTTCGGCCTGCTGCACCTCTTTCGACTGATTACTGATCTGCGCGATCTTCGTCAGCCCCTCGACCAGATGCATCACCTCTTCGCCGAAATATTCGCGGATCGTCTGCGGCTCAACGAGCGTGTCCTCGACGACATCGTGCAACAGCCCGGTTGCGACCGAGACTTCATCCAGCCGCATCTCCGCGAGGATGTTGGCCACTTCGAGCGGATGCACAAGGTAAGGCTCGCCCGAGGCGCGCGTCTGCCCCTTGTGCTCGCGCGCGGAGAAGAAGTAGGCGCGCCTGAGCATGTCGAGGTCTGCCTGCGGGTGGTTGCGCGCAACCTTCTGAACGATCTCTTCGATACGAATCATGAATACACGCCGCCGTTGGTCAGCAGTATTTTATAACGACGACTGACGAGCGGGCTACTGACCGGCAGAGCGACTATAAAAACAGTGCTGCCCGACCCAAAAGGCCGGGCAGCACCGGATACTGTGGACGAACAGGCGCGCGCAAACCTGATTGAGCGGGCCGGCGCTGTCAGACTTTAGCCCTCTTTCTCTTTCTCGGCCTTCGCTTTCTCTTCCTCTTCCTTCTTCTTCTTGTTCTCTTCGCTCAGCTTGGAAGTCTGCTGCTGTGCATCAGCGGCCTGTTTGCGATCCTGCGCCGCCTGATCGGTCTTGCCGTCCATCTCGTCGAGTTTGCCCATCTCAAGCAGCAGGTTCGTCTTATAAGACCACGCCTGCTCGTTGTTGGAATCGAGGCTGATGGCCTGCTCGGCGAGTTTCAGGCCGTCGGTGACGCACTGTCTGGCCTGATCGAAATCTTTCTGCTCCTTCGGCTTCTTATACTGCACGTGCGCGCCTGTGCCGCCGACCACCGTCTGCTTGTTACCGGGCTGTTCGGTGATCGTGTAAGAGCAGTTCCACTTCTTGCTGGCGAGCACGGTGAGCGCCTGCGCGCGTTTGTCGGGCGGGGCGTTCGCATCGTTGGCGCGCCGGTTGATCCAGTCGAGTTGCTTATCGTTCTGCCCGGTCGCCTGATAGAGATAGGCGATGGAGCTGTAGGCCAACTCGTTGGTCGGATCCGATTCCAGCACGCGCATGTACTGGTCGATGGCGGCCTGCGCGACCGCCTTGTTCTCGTTCGACTCGACGCCGGGCTTGTATTGCGATTGAATGGCGCGGGCGATGAAGAAGTCTGTGTTCTTCTGTTCGGGGTCGAGTTCCTTGGCGCGGCGGAAGTAGTCTTCGGCCTCTTTGAAGTGGCCGGCCTTGTAGGCGCGGGCCCCTTCATTCAACTGGTTCTTGGCGCGGATGCGATTGATGCAGCCCGTGTTCGCGCCGAGCGCGCAGAGCGCGAGCGCGAAGAGCGCGGCTCTGGTGTGAGAGAGTTTCATCTGCTTGTGACTCCCGTGCTGAAAATGACCGAAGACCGGAGCAGGGCAAGGTGACGAGCGAAGGGCCAGCGCGCGCGCCCAACGCGGCGGGGCTTTCACGCACTGGCCAAACTGCTCGTCACTCGTTCCGCCTATTGCGGCAGATCGTCAATCTGCAAACCGATGGGGCTACCGCCCGCCCCCTTAATGGCGTCGATCACTTTGACCACCTCGCCGTAGGGCAGCGAGCGCGGCGCTTTGACGAAGACGGCCTTAGCGATCCGCTCCTCTTCAGGCAGGTCAACGCGCGTCTCTTTGCCCGGTTCATAGGCGTGATTGACGCGCCGATCCTGAAAGATGGCCGACAGCTTAGAACTGAGCGTGCCCGTGTCGTTGACCGAGCCGACCTCGTCGGTGTTCAACTTCAGTTTCAGGTCTGTATCAACCGAGACGACCAGCGTCAGCGGGTTTGGTTTGATTGGCTCATTCGACGGCGGCGGCTCGTTTGGCACAAGCGCCTTGAAGCGCGTCGGCTTGAGCGGCGTGATGACCATGAAGATGATCAGCAGCACCAGCAGCACGTCAATGAGCGGTGTGACGTTGATGTACGGGACGGCGCGCGATCCACCGCCGCCGCTTCCACCCATCCCCATGACTCTAGACTCCTTCGCTTCTCGTGACCGGCGCGCGTTCAGGTTTCAGCGCAAACGCGACGGCGGTTTCGGTTAACAACGTTGCGAAACGTTACGACGCGGGTGCGGGCGCGCCGGCCGGTGCGCCCGCGCCGCCGCCCTTCTTCTTGTCGGCAACTAAGCCGATCTGATCGATGCCCGCCTGCCGGATGGTGTTGATGACCTCGACGACGCTGCCATAGTTTGCGCCGATGTCGCTGCGGATATAGACGATCCGCTCCTCCGGCTTCTTGTTCTCCATCTGTTTCGTGATGCGGTCTCTGAGATCAACCGCGTCCACTTTTTCTTTCTTGATGTAGAACTGATTGTCGCGCGTGATCGCCACGACGACCGAGGACTCCTTGATGATCCCTTTGTCTTCCTCAGGGTTCCTCATGTCCTTCGGCAGCGCCACCGTGACGCCCGACTGCAAGAGCGGTGTGATGACCATGAAGATGATCAGCAGCACCAGCATGATATCCACCATCGGCGTGACGTTGATCTCGGATTGGAGTCCGCCACCGCCTGCTGACATGCCCATAAATCACTCTCCTTGAACGCTCTAGGGCGTACGGCCCGCGCCCGCGTCGCACACCGTCTCTCTCGCGCCCGCCGCTGCTACTAAAACGGACGAGCGGGCGCGCCATGTGTGCAGTTCGTCAGAACGGGCGTGCGCTCAAAGGCCGGTTAAGCCTTAAGCTGCCGCGTCCGGTTCTTCAGGAAGTAGTCGATCAACTCCGAAGCCGAGTTGTCCATCTCGACAATGAAGCCGTCCACCTTACCCGTAAAGTAGTTGAAGACCCACACGGCGGGCACGGCCACGGCGAGTCCGAGCGCCGTCGTCAGCAGCGCCTCGGCGATACCGCCCGCGACCGCGCCGATGCCCGCGCTCTCCGCATTCTTCATGCCCGTGAACGCCGAGATGATGCCGAACACCGTGCCGAACAGACCGACGAACGGAGCGGTTGAACCGATGGTCGCCAGACCCGACAAGCCCCGGCGGAACTCCGCGCTCTTGATAGCGATGGCGCGCTGCAAGGCACGCTTCGACGCTTCGATCTCGTCGCCGGAGATGTCGCCGCCCGCTTCGTGCGCGCGAAACTCCTGCAAGCCCGCGTTGACCACCATCGCCAGATGCGACTTCTTATGTTTGTCGCTGATATTGATGGCCTCTTCGATGCGGTCGTTCTTCAGCGCCTGCGCCACGCGCGGCGCAAACTCGCGCGACTGCGACTTGGCGGCGCGATAGGTCAGGAAGCGCTCGACCATGACCGCAATCGAGTACATGGACATGATCAGCAGCACGGCGATCACGCCGATGGCGACGGGGCCGAGATTCTTGATCATCTCGCTCATCGTGAACGCGTTGGCGGTCGCGTTGCCGGCCGAACCGCCTTGTTCTTGCAGAAAGAGCAGGAGACCAAGCCCCTTTGCTCCGACTAAACTCATCGTTGGAATTGTCACGGTAGAACCCTCCACAAAATTTTGCTGCACTAGAGCGGAAGCACGGCCCCCGCAAGGCGGCGGGCCCGTCCGGCTTAAGAGCGCTTCGGCGCGCAGAGTCTCCTGACAGGGAGAGTCCGGCGCTGCGCTATCGGCCAGACGAGCGGCGCTCGGTTACTGGAGCACGAAGTTATAAGTAATGAAACCTGAAACCTTGACGGGCTGACCCGACAACAGCGTCGGCGAGAAGCGCGCCTGATAGGCCGCCTGCACTGCCGCCTGCTGCAACAACGGATGCCCCGAAGTGGCCTTCGCCGAAGTCACCTTGCCCGACTCGTCCACGATGATGGCCACGACGACCGTGCCCGAAGCACGCGCCGCTTTCGCAATCGGCGGGTAGGGCGGCTGCGGCTTGCTGATCGCTTTACCGTTCAAGACGCCCTGCGAGATCGGCGCTTTCGGTTTGGGCACTGGCGTCGGCGTCGGCTTCGGCGGCGGCGGCTCGTCGCTCGTATCGTTGATCACGGGGCCTGTGCCCGGGCCCGTGCCGACTCCGCCCGCGCCCGGCCCCGGCGGGCCGATGGGCCCGGCCGTGGCGGCCACGTCCGTATTCGTCCGCCCGATGACTGCGCCGCCCGGCGGCACTGGCGGAACCTTGCTCGCTACGGCCGACACCTTCTCCGGCACTTTGGTCGGATCGAGCGAACTAGCAACCAACTCGGTGCGCGTCGCCACTTGTTGCTGCGTCTGCTGCGCGGTCTTTGGCTGCTCCTGCTGCTTCGGCTGTTCTTCCTGCTGCTGCTGTTGCACCGGCACGGGCGCAACCATCGTCATCAATTCAAGATTGTCTTCCGGCAGGCTGCTGTTGTACCAGACGATGCTGGCCACGATCAGGCCGCCGATGATGACGCCGTAGATGACCAGCGTGCCCAAGAAGAACGAGCCTTTACGCGCAAGGTCGTCCTTGTGCGAGCCGGACTCGACTAGACTATCGAACATCTCTCATCCTCCCTCATCTAGTGCCAGCGGGTTAATGTTTACGAAACGGGCACCCGGTTAGATGTCTCCGGCAAAGCGTTTGTTCCAAAACGTCGGCTGCGCCGGTTCACGGCGCGAAACGATTTAGTTGAACCTTAAAAGTGGGGGTAGGCAATGCACGACGGGCGGCTCGGCACGAAGGCGCGGCCGCTCTCGTTGAAGAGTCACATGCCGCGCGGGCGTTTAATGGCTTCGGGCCTGCCGAACGCCGTCCAGCCAACACGAGTCCGAGAGACACTTATGCGTGAACGGACAGGTGCATCTGTAAAGCAATTTAATTGGCCAGCAACGCGCTCATACTATGTCGCAAGGCGCGTGAAGTCAAGCCTAAAATCAGGGCGCAACGCGCCCGCAACTAACGGGTAATACGCATGTAATCAAGAGCGCGCCGCACCCTGCGAACCGCGCGCGGCCGCCTTAGCCTTGGGCGTGCCCGCGCCCCTCGTCGGCGCACCGCCGCGCATCGAGCCACCTGCGCCAGTCGTCGGTGCAGCCTGCGTCCGCGCCGGTTCAAGGCGCTGCTGCCACCAGACCATAATGGGGCTGGCGATGGCGATGGACGAGTACGTGCCGAAGACGATGCCGATCAGCAGCGCGACCGAGAAACCGAACAGCACTTCGCCGCCAAACAGGACGAGCGCCAGCACCGAGAGGAGCACGAGGCCCGATGTGATGACCGTGCGCGAGAGCGTCTGATTGATCGAATCGTTGGTGATGTCGTAGAGCGAATCGCGGCGGCGCAGGCGCAGGTTCTCGCGGATGCGGTCGAAGGTGACGATGGTGTCGTTGACCGAGAAGCCGACGAGCGTCAGGAGCGCCGCGATCACGGTCAGACTGATCTCCCACTGGAAGATCGAGAAGAAGCCGAGCGTCACGAGCAGATCGTGAAAGACGGCGATGACGGCCGCCGCGCCGTAAGTCCACTCAAACCGCAGGGCGATGAAGACGAGTATGCCGACGAGCGCGAGCAGCGTGACGGCGACCGCCTGATTTCTGAGCGCCGCGCCCGCAATCGCGCCGACCGCGTCCGTGCCCACGATCTGAAAGGCATTGCCTTCGGCCGGGAACGGCTGGTTGTTCGGCACTTCCGGCCCGAAGGCCACCAGCGCACGTTCGACGCTCGCGCGCCCGATGTCCACACCCGCCTGCTGTTCGGCGGTCGCCCCTTGCGGTTGGCCGGGCTGCTGTAGCACGGACTGCCCTTCGGTCTGGCCTTGCGTCTGTCCCTGCTGCCCTGTCCCGGCTTGCGGATTGGGCGCGGTAGCGGCGGGCGCATCGAGTCGTGGCAGCTTGATCAGATGCTCGTCGGGTTTATCAGTCACTGGCTGAATCACCGCGTCGTGAACGCCAGACTTCTGCAAGGCGGCGCGCACATCTTCGGCCGAAGGGCGCTGCTTGAACTTGGCCGTGATGACCGTGCCGCCCTTGAAGTCAACGCCGAGATTGAAGGGCGGGCGACCCGTCGCGTAGCGAATCACGGCCGAGAACATCCCCGCAAGCATCAGCAGCAGCGAGACGGCGATAAACGCGCGCCGCTTGCCCAGCCAGTCGAACTTAACGTCTTTGAAGAATTGAACCATGACTTTAAAAACAGTGACGAGTAACGAGTGCCGAGGGCCGAGCAGAGGAACAAGTCTTTAACTTGTCACCTGTCACTCGGCACACGGCGCTACGGTTAAATGCTGATCGTCTCCGGGCGATGCCCGCGACGATTGAGCAGCCACATAAAGATCGTGCGCGAAACGTAGACGGCCGAGAACAGGTTGACGACGAGGCCGAGCACGAGCGTGACGGCGAAGCCGCGCAACGGCCCCGTGCCGAAGATAAACAGAAACAGCGACGAGACGATGGTCGTCACGTGCGTATCAATGATCGTCACGAAGGCGCGGCCGAAGCCCTGATCCACGGCCGAGAGTACGGTCTTACCTGAATGCAACTCCTCGCGGATGCGCTCGAAGATCAGCACGTTCGAGTCCACCGCCATGCCGATGGTCAGGATGATGCCGGCGATGCCGGGCAGCGTCAGCGTCGCGCCGAAGATAACAAGCCCGGCCATCATCAGGATGATGTTCAGCAAAAGCGCGATCACGGCGTTGACGCCGGAGCCGCGATAGTAGAACAGCATAAAGAGGACGACCAGAATCAGACCGGCGAGCGAGGCTTTCACGCCCGACCGGATCGAGTCCGCCCCGAGGCTCGGGCCGACCGTGCGTTCTTCCAGATAAGCGAGCGGCGCGGGCAGCGCGCCGGAGCGGAGCGTGAGCGCCAGATCGTCCGCCGAGTTCTTCGTGAAGCGCCCGCTGATCTCGCCCGAGTCCGTGATCTGCGACTTGATGTAAGCGATGGACTTGACCTGCCCGTTCAGCACAATACCCATGTACTGGTTGATGTTCGTGCCCGTCCACTGGCCGAACTTGTCCGCGCCGCCGGGCTTCAACTGAAAGTTGATCTTGTAACCGCTCCGCCCCGTTGCATCGTTGGCGACCGCCGAAGCGTTGCGCAACTCGCTCCCGTCCACGACGGGCGGCGTCTCGATCACGACCCACTTTTTCGGCTTGTTCTGGTCGGCCGTGTTCGTGTTGGCGCTCGCCGTTGTCGGCTCGTCGCGCTCGGCGTAAGGCACGACCTGCCGGTTCGAGGGCACAGTGCCGCCGAGCGACTGGATCGCTTCCTGCTCGCTGTTGTAGGTCTGAATCGGCGAAGGGCTGGGCGGGCTGATGACGTGGACGAGATCAAGCTTCGACTCGGCGACGAGCAACTGCTTCACGCGCTCAGGGTCTTGGATGCCGGGCATCTGCAAGAGTATCTGGTGCGCGTTCTGCCCGCCGTGCTGCTGCAACGTCGGCTCCGCGACGCCGACCGCGTTGATGCGGCTGTCAATGATCTTCAGCGCCTGCTGCGTCGCCTGATCAGCGAGCGTGCGCGCCGCGTCCGACCTGAGCGACCAGGTGATCGTGTTGCCGGCGACCGAATTCGTCCAATCGTTTAAGTCCACCTTTTTCGGCAGCGCGTCGCGCACTTCCGCGACCTTCCCCGCATCGGCGACGGGCAGCGTGAAACTGTAGTTGCCGCCGTCGGTATTCCACTTCACGTCCTGCACCTGATAGCCGCCGGCCTGCGCCGCACGCTGCACGGCCTGCGCCGTGTTCTGCGTCAACGTCTTCAGAAACTCGTCGGTCTTCACCTGCATGACGAGGTGCGAGCCGCCGCGCAGGTCTAGCCCGAGGTGTATGTTCTCGGCGAGCGTCTGCTTGATACCGCTGGCGGTGAAATCGTTCAAGCGCGGCCGGTGGCGCGGCCCGATGACCGCGTAGAGACCGGCAATCGTGACGATGGCGATGATGATGACCCGTTGCGTTAAGTTCTTCTTCATGATGACAAATGCTCCGAACGTCGCCCGGCCGAAAGGCGCTTGCCGCGGCTACTCCTTAACCTCTTCCTCCCCCTGCATCCCGGCGACGGCGTTGCGCGAGATTTCCAGCATAGATTTTTCGCTAAGCACCAGAAGCGAATTGGCGCGCACGGACTTGACGGTGGCGACGATGCCGCCGGTCGTGATAATGCGGTCGCCGGCCTTCAGGTTTGTGATCATCTCTTGCAGCGCGCGCTGGCGCTTACGCTGTGGGCCGATGATCAGGAAATAGAAGATGGCGAAGATGGCGACGTAGGGCAGAAACCACACCGCGCCAAGACCGGACTGGAGAAGCAGAAGAGTAGCCATTCTGGTTTCAGGTTGGGACGTTACTGTTTAAATTGCTGCGTGTAACACGCGCGCGCGGGCTCGCAACGGCCCATGCGGAAGAGCTTTTCGGCGTAAGAAAAGTCCGGCGACCGACGAGCTTCGCTGCCCCGTCAAGCAATGGGCCGCCTCACCCGACACCGGAGTTGTAACGCTCTATAAACTCTCGCTGAAATCGCGCGAAATTACCAGACCGGATAGCTTGCCTCACGCGCCGCATGGTGTCAAGGAAGAACGCGAGATTGTGGTGCGTCAAGAGCACGCTCGCCAGCATCTCGCCCGCGTTGTAGAGATGCCGCAGGTACGCGCGCGTGTGTCTGCGACAGACGGAGCACGGGCAGGCTTCGTCAAGCGGGCGCGTGTCGGTCGTCCAACGCGCGTTCTTGATGTTGAGCGGCCCCAGCGACGTATAGGCCTGCCCGTTGCGCCCGTTGCGCGTTGGCAGCACGCAATCGAACATATCCACGCCGCGCGCCACGCCGGCGAGCAGATCTTCGGGCGTGCCGACGCCCATCAGGTAGCGTGGGTGCGTGGGCGGCATGCGCGGCGCGAGCAGTTCGATGGTGTCGTACATGACCGGCTTCTCTTCCCCGACGCTCAAGCCTCCGATGGCGTAGCCGTCAAATCCGATCTCGACCGTGCGCGCAAGACTTGTCAAACGCAAATCCGCGTGCGCCGCGCCCTGCACGATGCCGAATAAGGCTTGCGCGCCGTTTACTGACGGATGGTGTTCGGGCGTGCGCCCTGAATCGGCTTGCTCACGTTGCAACTCGTCGAAGCGTGCGCGCGAGCGCGCGGCCCAGCGGGCGGTCAGTTCCATTGAAGCGCGCGCCGTCTCGTGCGTCGCGTCGCCCGGCGCGCACTCGTCAAACACCATCACGATGTCTGCGCCGAGCGCCGCCTGCACCTCCATCGAAACTTCGGGCGACATGAAGCGGGCGCTCCCGTCCACGTGCGAACGAAACTCGACGCCCGCCTCGCGCAACTTGCGCAGCGCGCCCAGACTCCATACCTGAAAGCCGCCCGAATCCGTCAAGAGCGCGCGCTCCCAACCCGTGAAGCGGTGCAGGCCGCCGCAGGCGCGCACCACATCCGCGCCTGGTCTGAGCCACAGGTGATAGGTGTTGCCGAGGATGATGCGCGCGTCGAGTTCCGGCGCTTCGAGCGCGTCGAAGCGCAGCCCCTTGACCGTGCCGGCCGTGCCGACCGGCATGAACACAGGCGTCTCGACGAGCGCGCGCCGCGTCTGCAACAGGCCGGCGCGCGCCTCGCCCTCCTGCGCCACGACCTGCCAGTTGATCGCGCTCTCAACCATCGCCGCTTTTATTTCCTGCGCTCGCGCCGGTGTCGCTCGGTGATGCGGAGCGGCGTGGCGAAGAAGTCGTACTCTTCGCGCAGACGGTTTTGCAGATAACGTTCGTAGGAGAAATGCAGACCGCCTTTGCCGCCCGCCGTGAAGACGACGAAGCGCGGCGGGCGCACGCCGATCTGCGTGACGTACTGCACGCGCAGGCGCGAGCGGCCGCCTTTGACGGGCGCAGCCGCCGTCGGCGCACGCGGCGCGTCAATCGCGCGCGCAAAGAACTCGTTGAGTTGCGCGGTCGGGATACGCAGACTGCGCGCAGTGTCAGCGCGGACGGCGAGCGGGAGTATGCGCGGCACGCGTTGCCCCGTCAGCGCGGAGATGAAGATGACCGGCGCGTAGTCGAGAAACTTCATCTTGTCGCGCAAGCCGCGTTCAAAGGCGGCGGGCGTGCCCGTCTCCTTGTCCGGCACGGCGTCCCACTTGTTGACCGCGATGATGATCGAACAGCCCGCTTCGACCGCATAACCCGCGATGTGCGCGTCGAGCGCGGTCACGCCCTCCGTCGCGTCAACGACGACGACCGCTACGTCCGCCCGTTCCAGACTGCGCCGCGCCATCACGACCGCCAGCTTCTCGGTCATCTCCTCCGTCTTGCCCTTGCGCCTGATCCCGGCCGTGTCAATCAAGCGAAAGCGATGCACGCGGCGCTCAATCGTGCGCGCAACGTCGTCAGGCGCTGGCGCACCCTCGTCAGCAGCGCGCGCCGCATCCGCATCGTTCGTTGACGCGGCCACGTCCGGCGCGCGCTCGTCGGACGTGGCTGCGGTCGTCGGCTCAATCTCTTCCGGCCATTCGAGCAGCGTGTCCACCGCGTCGCGCGTCGTGCCCGCGACCGGCGAGACGATGACGCGTTCTTCGCCGAGCAGCCGGTTTAAGAGCGACGACTTGCCGACATTCGGCCGCCCGATAATGGCGAGCCGGATTTCGCGCGGCGCGCGGGCGGATGCGGGCGCGCTCGCCTCGTCAGCGAAATGCGTGGTGAGCGCGTCCAGCAGTTCGCCCACGCCGTCGCCGTGTTCGGCGGAGACGGGCACGACCTCCGTAAAACCGAACTGATAAAATTCGCCCGCGTCCGCTTCAAGCCGGACGGCGTCCGCCTTGTTCGCCGCCACTAGGACGGGCTTGCCCGTGCCGCGCAGCAGCCGCGCCAACTCCTCGTCGAGCGGCGTCATGCCGGCGCGCACGTCCACGACCCAGACGAGCGCCACCGCTTCGTCAATGGCGGTCGCCGCCTGTTTCAAGATGTTCGCGGGGATGATAGCGTCGTCGTCGGGCACGATGCCGCCTGTGTCCACGACGGCGAAGTGGTGGCCCTGCCATTCGGACTCGCCGTAGATGCGGTCGCGCGTAATGCCCGGTTCGTCGCCGACGATTGAGCGGCGTTCGCCGATGATGCGGTTAAAGAGCGTGGACTTGCCCACGTTCGGCCGCCCGACGATGGTGACGAGGGGCAGCGCTGCGCGCGGCTGTGCGGACGTAGCCCGCGTCTCTGTTTCCTGCGTGCTCATGGCTCGAATGCCTGCGAGTCTAACTTGCGCCGTGAACGCGCCGCAAGCGAGAGGCGGAGTCACCCGTTTGTCAGCGCCGCCTCAATGGACGGCGACTGCGCCTTTGCGCGCTCTGACCCGTTTGAAGAGGAGTGCGGCGGGCACGCACAGCAGGCACAGAAAAGCGAGCAGGCGAAAGTTGTCAATGTATGAGAGCACGGTCGCCTGTCGCACGAGCATGCCATAGACCATGCCGGTCGCCTGCTGCGCGCCCGTTACGGCCGAGCCGGACTGCTGTGTCATTGCGCCGGTTATCTGCTGCATGCGCTGTTGCACAATCGGATTGTAGGGATTGAGGTTGCCGGCGAGCGCCGCTTGATGCGTCTGCGCGCCGCGCGCCAAGAGCGTCGTGACGGCGGCGATGCCGATGCCGCCACCCGTGTTGCGCATCAGGTTGAAGACGCCCGCCGCATTGCCC
>DASVQA010000102.1:0-41082 GCA_036389375.1 Pyrinomonadaceae bacterium
GCCGCGCCGTCTTGGTCGCCGACCAGAGCGGTTAGAGATTGTTACCGCAGGTAGCGCAGCCGCAATTGCAATCTATCTCGGCGGTCTGGCCCGCGCCCTCGCAATAGGCACTACAATACTTGCTGCCTTCGTCAGCCGGGCAACCACAGCCCGGATGCGCGCACATACGTTTGTCGTCAGCCATCGTCAGCTTCTCCTTTGCAGTTTGATTGAACGGGTGCGCCCAACATTCTACAGCGAACGCCCCAACCGCGCACCTTATTAGCCTGAACAGAGCGAGCGCGCGTTCAAGCGTCCGCCGGCTCCGCGACGATCTCATAGCTTGAGACGATCTCGGCCGCCGGGCGCAGCGTGGCGGCGACGCTGCAATACTTCTGCTCCGATAACTCAATCGCCTGCGCGACGGCCTTCTCCGACAGATCGTGCCCGCGCAGGACGTGTCTGACTTCGAGCCGCGTGTAGGCGCGTGGATGCTCGGCGCGGCGCTCGCCGCGCACCGCGATGTGATAGCCCGTGACGCGCTGCCGCTTCTTGCGCAGAATCGAGATCACGTCAACGCCCGTGCAGCCGCCGAGGGCGAGCAGCAGCAACTCCATCGGCGACGCGGCGCTGCTGCGCGCCGTGTCCGTCTCAATGGTGAGCGCGTGCCCGCTCGGACTGATGCCGACAAACAGATCGTCGCCCGCGTATTTAATGATCGCCGCTTCGTTCTTAGCGTCCATCTCAAGCCATGTCCTTTCTGTGTGCCGAGCATAACACGGGCGCATGTCGGGCCGCGGCCCTTGTGGCGTGTGCATACGAATTGCTTAGGAACATATAGCGCAGCCGTAGCTGCGCCAATTATGACCGCGAAAACAGGCTTGGACGCATCGGGCGGTGAATCCGCCTGATACGCCGGAGCATACGCGGTGCATTAACTCTGTACAAACATGGGGCACGTGTGACAGTCGTTTTGACCGCCGCAGATTGACGGCAACCCGTGTGTCGCACATTGGAATCACACCTGCACGGGCGTTGCGTGTGGTGAAAGCGAAAAGCGCGCACGCAACTGTTCGATCTCTCCCGTTCGTCGGCGGACGACTTCCCCCGAAACGAAGAACAGAGCGCTGCGGCGGCGGCCAAGACCCGACCAGCGCGCGCCGGGCGATGTTTTACGTTAACAGGAAGGATGGAGGGTTTAAGCAATGAATCATTTCAGACAGATCAGACAGACGGTTTCGCTCATCCTGCTGCTCGCACTTGTGAGCGTCGGCATGAGCGCACAGGGGCAGATACGCCGCAATGGCGCGCGCCTCAGCTACGCACAGCTTGGCGACATCATCAGTCGCGTCGAAACTGCATCGAATCAGTTCCACACGAACCTGAACACAGAACTGAACAACGGCACGGTCGGCGTGCGCCGGCAGCAGAACATTACGACGTACCTGAACGACTACGAGAGCGCGCTCCAACAACTGCGCGCCCGTTACAACCGCCGCACGGCGCGTGCGACCGACGTGCAGTTCGTGCTCGACCGCGCGACGCTCGTCAACAATTTCATCAACCGCAACCGGCAGAGCAACTATCTCGCTAACGATTGGGCGGCAGTCAGCACGCAGTTGAGCGAACTGGCGCGCGCCTACAATCTCAACTGGCGCGGGACTGTAGCCGCCACCACATACCCGTCGAACAACCCGACATATAACCCGAACAACCCGACGTACAATCAGCCTTACGGCGCGGACGCCATGCTCACCGGCACGTTCCGGCTCGAGCGCACGCAGGGCGACGACCCGCGCGTGCAGGCCGAGCGCGCCACGAGTCGTCTGCCGTACCGCGACCGCCAGCGCGTGACCGATGCGTTGATGATGCGGCTCGAAGCGCCGGATGCGCTCGCCATCGAACGGCGTGGGCGCACCGTGACCATCGCCTCTTCGCGCGCGCCGCAGATCACTTTTGAAGCCGACGGTGTGGCGCGCACAGAGCGTCTGGCCGACGGGCGCAGCGTCCGCGCGGTGGCCGCGATCTACGGCGATCAATTGAGCGTCAGCACGAGCGGCGACCGCAACAGCGATTTCACCGTCACGTTCGACCCGTCGAACAACGGCCGCAGCCTCGTGGTTACGCGCCGCGTCTCGGACATTAATCTCACGCAGCCCGTCACGGTGCGCAGCTTCTATACGCGCACGGCCGACGTGGCGCAGTTCGACATCTACAACGGCGCGCAAAGTTATCCGACGACCGGCGGCTACGGCACGGGCACGGGCACGGGCACGGCGAACGACACTTTCATCATCCCGAACAACACGACGCTCGTCGCCATGTTGAACAACGATCTGACGACGGCGAACGCGCACGAAGGCGACCGCTTTACGCTGACCGTGCGTGACCCGGCGCAGTACGACGGCGCAACCATCGAAGGCACGGTCGGGCGCGTCAGCCGCTCAGGGCGCATCACGGGCCGGAGCGAGTTGGCGTTGAACCTCGACACGATCCGTCTGCGCGACGGTAGTTCGTATCGCTTCGCCGGCATCATCGAGACCGTGCGCAGCGCGAACGGCGAGACCGTGCGCGTGGACAACGAGGGCACGGTGCAGGATAACGACAGTCGTGGCCAGACGACCGCGCAGCGCGCGGCCATCGGTACGGCGGTCGGCGCGATCATCGGCGCGATTGCCGGTGGCGGTAAGGGCGCAGCCATCGGCGCGATCTTGGGCGCGGGCGGCGGCGCAGGCTCCGTCTACGTGCAGGGCGCGGACGATCTCGAACTGCGCAACGGCACGGAGGTCACGATCCGCACCACGGGGCCGAACAACCGTTAGGTACGCGTGGGTAAAAACGGAAAAATGTCTGCGGGTTGAAGCGAAGTAGGCTCAGCACGCGCGGGCACATAGTTAAAGCTGAAGGGCTGCGGGGCACAATTCTCCGCAGCCCTTTGCGCTTTGGTTGCGCGCCTGCGGTAAAATACCGCCATGCTCGGCACACAGCCCGCGCCAGACTCGACCGGCGCGCTGCCCCCTGAGGTTGAGGCTTACCGCGACCGCATGTGGCAGCGCGAGCCTGAGGCGCGCGTCGAAACGGCGGCGGACGCCGAGCGCCTGATCGTGCGTAGCGGCTTCTGCGCCGCGATGACGGACGCGCGCCGTGCGGGCCCCTCGCTCTACGTCGCCGTCTGCGGCCGGCGCGACGCCTTCATGCCGCGCAACGTGCAGAAAGACCCTGAGAGCAGTCTGACGTGGCGCATTAAAGATGAGGTGATGCAGCGCGGGCGCGTCTATTACGCGAAACTGGCGAAGGGGCGCGCGCTCTTTCTCGCGCCGCGCCTCGTGCCCCATTTCAACGCGCTCTGGGGCGTGCCGCGCCGGGCCGAGAAGACGCGGCTCTCGGCCGAAGCGCAGACCGTCCTGCGCGTGCTGCGGCGCGAATGGGAACTGGCGACGAGCGACCTGCGCAAAGCCGCACGTCTGCCGGAGCGCGCGCAGTTGACGCGCGCCCTCGACGAACTGCAACGCGCCATGAAGGTCGTGCCCTGCGACGTGCTCTATGAACCCTGGTTCACTTACATCTGGATGCCGGCCGAGGCGCGTTTTGCCGCCGAGTTGAGCGTGAAGGTGACGCGCGACGAGGCGCTGCGCGAAGTGGCGCGGGCCTTTCTGCTCGGCGCGGGCGCGACCCTGCGCGGCGAACTGGCGCGCGCCACAGGTCTCTCGCGCCCCGACGCAGGGCGCGGCAACCACGCCCTCGTCGCCGCAGGCTTCGCCACCCGCGTCGGCACAGGCGTCTACCGGCTGGCGAATTTGGAGCAGCATCTGGCCGCGTTGGCCGTCGAAGCTTAAAGGACAGGGGGCGACAGATCAGGCGGGCTGAAATATGAACCATGAAGGCGTAGCGGTTCAGCTTGCGACGCGGCTGCCTGCATCGTTTGTTTGTGTCCGTGCGTCTTTGTGGTTAATAATGCGTGGGCCGGCACGCAACTGAAGGGGACGGCCAATGATCACAGGGCAACTGCAAACAGGAGTCATACGGCGGCTGGCCGCGTGCGGCTGCGCGGTTCTCTTGCTGACGGCGGCGCTCGTCGGGGCGACGCCGCGCGGACAGGACGGCGAGCGTGGGCGGGCAGAAGCGGGCGGTGGCGGCCGGCGCGGCAATGACACGCGCGGCAGCGTCCGCTCCGTCACCATCCCCGTCACGGTGAACCGGCACGGCGGCGACGCTTCGCGCGAAGAGATGCAGCAACTCGATCTGGTCGTGCATGAAGACGGCGAGGCGCAGGAGATTCTCTCGGCGCGCGGCGTGGATCGTGCGCCGCTCGCGCTGGCCCTGCTCATGCAGGACGACGTGGTTTCGTCCGTCGGCAACGAACTCAAAGGGCTGGTGTCGTTCGTGCGCGGCTTGCCCGACGGCTCGCGCGTGCTGGTCGGCTACCTGCGCGCCGGCTCGCCGCAGATCAGGCAGCGCTTTACGAACGACCTTGAGAAGGCGGCCAAGTCTTTACGCATCCCGGCCGGTTCACCCTTCGCCGCGCCCTACAATCCTTACGTCGGCTTGATCGACGCGCTCAAGCGTTTCGACGCGCTGCCGACGGGCCGCCGCGCCGTGTTGCTCGTCTCCGACGGTGTGGACATCTCGCACGGCATTGATAGTTCAGGGCCGGGGCAGAGCATTGATCTTGAGCGCGCCATCGCCGAAGCGCAGCGGCGCGGCATCGCCGTCTATACGATCTATGCGCCGACCGGCTTGACCGCCGGGGGCAACTTTATCCTCGTCGGCAACGGGCAAAGCTCGCTCAAGCGGCTGAGCGACGAGACGGGTGGGCGCGCCTTCTTTCAGGGCGTGAACGCGCCCGTCAGCTTCGACCCGTTCCTGCGCGAGTTGGGCGGGCTGCTGAGCCGGCAGTTTGCGCTCACGTACCTGTCCACGCACGGCAACAAGGACTTTCACCGCATCAAGATTCAGACGGCGCAGGCAGACGTGCGCCTCGCCTATCCTTCCGGCTATACACGCAAATAAATGCGACCTATCGGGCGTCTGCGTCCGCGCCCGGCGGGGCGGCGTAGCGCCCGGCGCGTTTGAAACTTTTCCCACACGCTCACCGTATCCTCCGACGACTCGGAGAAAAGAGGTGCGCGCCCGCAGGGGGCTGCGCGCCGGCCTAACACGGCGCGAACCGGCGCGCGCGCCGACAGCAGCGCGCAATCGAATCGGCCATCTTAAGCGAACCCTACAAGCAGCCTCGACAAGGAGAGAATTATCATGTCCCTCAAGCCCTTCATCTGCGCGCTCGTCGTCGCGCTCGCCAGCCTGAGCGCCGCCGCGCAGAACTTAACCGTTGATCAGATCATCGCTAAAAATATCGCCGCTAAAGGCGGGCTGGAAAAACTCAAGGCCCAGAAGTCCGTGCGCGCGACGGGGCGCATGACGCTCGGCCCCGGCCTCGAAGCGCCCATCGTGATGGAACAGAAGCGCCCCGGTAATTTCCGGTTTGAGCTAACGCTACAGGGCTTGACGGCCGTGCAGGCTTACGACGGCCAGACCGGCTGGCAGATCATGCCCTTTCAAGGCAAGAAAGAGCCGGAGGTGATGGGCGAGGATGACCTGAAAGACGCGCAGGAGCAGGCCGACTTTGACGGCCCGCTGGTGGATTACAAGGAGAAGGGCAACAAGGTCGAGTTGGTTGGGCACGAGCAGGTTGAAGGCAGCGATACCTACAAGTTGAAAGTGACGCTGAAGAACGGCGACGTGCGCTACATCTATCTTGATGCCGACACCTTCCTCGAAGTCAAGGAAGAGAGCAAGCGGACGATTCGCGGCACGGAGCGCGAAGGCGAGACGACCTTTGGCGACTACAAGGAAGAGGGCGGCGTGATGATGGCCCATTCGTTCGAGTCCGGCGCGAAGGGCAGCCCGCAGAAACAGAGAATAACCATCGAAAAGGTCGAGATCAATCCGACCATCGAGGACGCGCGCTTCAAGATGCCGGCCGCGCCGAAACCCGAAGGCAACAAGCCGGCCGCCAAGCCTGAGAATCCGCCGACCGAAACAAAGCCGGCGGACAAGAAACCCACAGAGACCAAGCCGCCGGCCACCAAGCCGCCCGGCAGACGTTAACCCGCGCCAACGGGGAGTTTGTGCGGCACAGGCCGACTAACCGCGAAACCACACGAAGCGACACGAAGCAAGTAGCAGGGGCGAAAAGTTATTCGTGTTAATTCGTGTGGTTTCGCGGTTCCGTTTCCTGCTGCGCGCTCAGCGTTGCCGGGCTGCGCGTCGCCGGCGCTACACATCCCGCGCCATTACCACAACCATTTTGCCTTTAGGCCCGAAGTTTATTTGAGAGGTGAGCCATGCTGAGTCGTATGTTTAGACAGGTTCTGTCGAGCCTGTGCATCGCCGGTCTGCTGAGCGTCGCCGCGTGGGCGCAGACGCCAGCGCCGACGGTCGAAGCAGTCAAGATTGATGCGGAAACAATTTCCGGTTTGGGTGCGCGCCCCATCGGCCCGGCGGTTATGAGCGGGCGCGTGGCGGCGCTCGATGCCGTCGCGGAGAACGGGCGGTTGACCGTCTACGTCGGCTCGGCTTCGGGCGGCGTCTGGAAGTCCGTCAACGGCGGCACGACCTTCAAGCCCGTGTTCGACAAGCACACGATGAGCATCGGCGCGGTGACGATTGACCCGTCGAACCCGAAGACCGTCTGGGTCGGCACGGGCGAATCGTGGGTGCGCAACAGCGTCTCGGTCGGCACGGGGCTTTACAAGACGACCGACGGCGGCGACAACTGGGAGTTTGTGGGCTTAGGCGATAGCGAACGCATCGCGCGCATCGTCGTCGATCCGAAGGACTCGAACACGGTCTACGTGGCCGCGACCGGCCATCTCTGGAACGCGAACGCGGAGCGCGGTCTCTACAAGACGACCGACGGCGGCAAAACTTGGCAGAAGACTCTGTTCATCAACGACGACACGGGTGCGGCGTGGGTCGCCTTCGATCCGTCGGATACCAAAACGCTCTACGCCGCGATGTGGGAGTTTCGCCGCAAGCCCTACACGTTCAGTTCGGGCGGCCCCGGCAGCGGTCTCTACAAGACGACCGACGGCGGCGCACACTGGACGAAGCTGACGAAAGGTTTGCCGGCCGGGAACTACGGGCGCATCGCGATTGCGGTCGCGGCGTCCGATCCGAAAGTGGTCTATGCCTTCGTGGAGGCGAAAGCGAGCGCGCTGTTTCGCTCTGACGACAAGGGCGAGACGTGGCAGGAGATGAACTCCGGCGCAAACATCGTCGCGCGCCCGTTCTACTTCGCCACCCTCTGGATCGATCCGAAGAACCCGCAGCGCGTCTACAAGCCGAGCACTTCGCTGAGCGTCAGCGACGACGGCGGCAAGACCTTCAGCGGGATCGCAAACAGCGTCCACAGCGACTTCCACGCGATGTGGATCAACCCGGCGAATCCGGAACAGATGTTCATCGGCTGCGACGGCGGCGTCTATACGTCTGAAGATCGCGGCAACACCTGGCGTTTCCTGTCGAACCTGCCGCTCGCGCAGTTCTACCACATCAGCTACGACATGGAGCGCCCTTATAATGTCTACGGCGGCTTGCAGGATAATAGCTCTTGGGTCGGCCCTTCGCGCGGCATCAGCGGTGTGCTCAACCGCGACTGGCGCAGCGTCTACGGCGGCGACGGCTTCTGGGCGTTTCCCGACCCGACCGACAACGACTACGTCTACGCCGAATATCAGGGCGGGCACATCGCGCGCATCAACAAGCGCACGCTTGAGACCAAAGACATACGCCCTTTCCCGCAAGCCGGCGAGAAGAAATTGCGTAACAACTGGAACACGCCCATCCACATCAGCCCCACGCAAAAAGGCACGCTCTACATCGGCTCGCAATATCTCTACCGCTCGCGCGATCACGGCGACTCTTGGGAGCGCATCTCGCCCGATCTGACGACAAACGATCCCGTCAAGCAAGAGCAGGAGCAGTCCGGTGGTCTGACCGTAGATAACTCCGACGCCGAAGCGCACACGACCATCTACACGATCAGCGAGTCGCCGAAGAATCCGAATGTCGTCTGGGTCGGCACGGACGACGGCAACCTGCAAATAACGCGCGACGGCGGCCAGCACTGGGCAAACGTCGTGGCCAACGTGCCCGGTCTGCCGCCCGCCACGTGGGTCTCGACGGTCGAGGCCAGCCGCTACGATGAGCACATCGCCTACGCCACGTTTGACGGGCACGCGAACGGCGATATGAAGACCTACGTTTACCGCACGAACGACGCCGGCAAGACGTGGCAGCCGCTCGCCACGCCAGACCTGACCGGCTACGCGCACGTTATCAAAGAGGACACCGTGAACCGCGACCTGCTGTTTTTAGGGACGGAGTTCGGCCTCTTCGTTTCGCTCGACGGCGGCCGGCAGTGGGCGCAGTTCAAAGGCAACGACTTTCCCGGAGTCGCCGTGCGCGACCTCGCCGTGCAGCCGCGCGAAAACGATCTGCTCATCGCTACGCATGGGCGCGGCATCTGGATCATAGACGACCTGACGCCGCTGCGCGCGCTCACGCCGGAAGTGCTGGCGCAGGATGCGACCTTTCTGCCGTCGCGCCCGGCGGAGATGACGATCCCCGCCAACGAGTTCGGCTTCAACGGCGACTCCGAGTACGTCGGGCGCTCCGCGAGCGAAGACGCCGTCATCACTTACTATCAGAAGAAGCGCCACCTCTTCGGCGACCTCAAGTTTGAAATCTACGACGGGCAGGGCACACTCATCTCGACCATACCGGGCAGCAAGCGGCGCGGCTTAAACCGCATCGAGTGGTCTATGCGTCTGAAAGGGCCGAAAGTGCCGCCCGCGGCCGGCCTTGTGCCCAACTTCTTCTCGCTCGTCGGCCCGCGCGTGCCGCCCGGCACGTACACCGTCAAGATGATCAAGAACAAGGACACCTTCAGCACGCAACTGCAACTCGTGCCCGACCCGCGCTCGCGTCACACGGCAGCGGATCGCAAAGTTCAGTCGGACGCCGCGCTCAAGCTCTACCAGATGCTCGGCGATCTAACCTACAAGGTGGACACCATCAGCAGCGCGCGCAATCAGGCCCGCGCCCGCGCAGCCCTGCTGCCAGAAGGCGACGCCACGCGCAAGGCGCTTGACGACATGGCCAACGCCCTCGATCAGATACGCGCCCGGATCGTCGCCACGCGTGAAGGCGGCGGCATCACGGGCGAGGAACGCATACGCGAACAGATGGGCGGCCTCTACGGCGCGGTCAACGGCTACGAAGGTCGCCCCACGCAATCGCAACTCGACCGCATGACCGCGCTCTCGAAAGACCTCGACGCCGTCATCGCGGAATTCGACGCGCTCGTGAAGAAAGACCTCGACCCCCTCAACGCCACGCTCACGCAGAAACAGCTTGAGCCAATCAAGCTAATGTCCAGACCGGACTGGGAAAAAGCGCAGGCAGGGAACTAAGCAGCCAGCACGCGCAACACAAAGCAATCAGCAAACAAGAAAGGGCGACCGCTTAAACGGTCGCCCTTCCTGATTCCCCAAAGGCGGCAAGTCGGTCTTGCACCTATGATCTCGTAAATGGCTGTCTGTTAACTTCGACCCAGACACCTGTGCAACGCTTCCCGCGCGTGCTTGACGAATCTGCCTACCTCGGCAGCATTCCATTCAATCGCCCATCTGAGCTTATCGAATGCCCGCAGCACTAATAAGCTCTCCAACTCTGGCATCATCCGTTCGTATTCGGCCGGCGAAATCCCGTAACCCGCAAGGAACGCCAGCATCTCCTCATCGCCGGGGTCGCCTTCCAACATATTCATCTTCAACATCTGGATGAGGTCGTGATGCGGGACGACCGCCGCCTCTGCGGAACCCCAGTCAAGCAAACTTACTCTGCCGCTCCCGGCAACGATCGTGTTCTTCAACGAGATGTCCCCATGATTGAGACCGAAGGTAAATTCGCGCCCCCTCAGGTTTGCAAAAACGCGCCTGATGGCGCTCGACTGTGCCCGCGTCAGCACCTTCAGTTTGATCAACGGGTCGTCTTCAGTCAGGCTCTCGATGTTGTATTCAACGTATCTGAGCCAAGACTTCCGGGCATCGCCCTGCGTTATCTCAGCCAGACTTAAACCGAAGCCGGGGACGCGAATGGCATGTATCAGCTTGGCGTATCTACCGAGTTCTCGCCACACGTATAGCTTGGGCGCGGGGCTGACTCTGCCTTCGTCTCCTTCTACATGCGACAGGACGATGTACGCACCTGCTTCGCAACAGCCCACGCCCAGCACCGACGGGCCGGGAACGCCGCATGCGGCCGCGCGCTCGATACACCAAGCCTCCTTCGTATACTCCTCGAAGGCCCCGCCCCGGTCGCTCATCCTGACGACGACCTTCTGACTTACGGTCTCCACGATGAAGACCTTATTCACGCTGCCCTTGCCAATCAGGGGCGTGGCTTCGACCAGCGGTTCACCGAGCAGACCGATGGTGATCTTTGAGGCTGACAGGATGTCCTTGCTCAAAACAAAGCTCATCTCACGATACAGGCTGGCAGGATGTGCCCCGTAGCCATCTAACGGTTAAGCTCGGCGGCGCACGTTAGCCGGGCGTCCGTTGCGGCGAATTGTTATGCAGCGTTTTCAGCCCCGAATTGCTGCCGGAGTTCGCTAAGCGTCACCAGGGTCGCAATTCCACCATCTAAGTAATCCATGGTTATCTCGTGATGCTGCAAATCTTTCGATGCTACACATTCACGGACTATAGTCACCTGAAAATCTCTTTGATAAGCATCTATTGCTGCTGTGCGAATGCAAGCGTGAGTATTGACGCCGGCCAGAATAAGCGAATCCGTCTCAAGCTCCTGAAGTAGCGATTCCAAATCCGTACCGTAGAACATGCTATATCGTTTTTTGACTATCTCGATGTCCGAAGCCTCGCGCACCAACTCGGCAAGAATAAGAGGGCCGGGCGTGCCCTTGATAAACATTCGGATATTCTCCCTTTTCATGTCCAAAAAGGCGTCGCTTAGATCGGACTCAAACTCCTGTCGAACCCAAATTACGGGGAAACCCTTTGCCCGCGCTAAAGCTGTCAAGTGATTTATGGATGAACAGAGTGCTGCGCGCATCCGGTCAAGCTCGGCATGACCGAAACAATCGTTAAGCATATCTATCACGAAAATAGCGGGTCTCCCCATAGTCCCTCCAAAATGTGAGAGTTGTATAACTACTATTATCCAGAATGATGCGGCATAACTCCGCAATAGGGCGGCCAAAGCCGAGTCATTGCCTTAGAGTTGGCATACCATAGGGACACAAAACAAAATAAGGCGACCATGGTGGCCGCCTTAAATTCTTGATTTTGAAAGGGCGGCTAGTGGGTCTTGAACCCACGACCTCCTGTTCCACAGACAGGCGCTCTAACCAACTGAGCTATAGCCGCCGCAAGTCGCTCATCAACCTGCACATCATACCGAAGCGCGTCACAGGCTGACAAGCGCGCTAATTAGTCGGACATGCTAATGCCCCCGGCAAGACTCGAACTTGCGACCCTCTGCTTAGAAGGCAGATGCTCTATCCACTGAGCTACGGGAGCAGGTGAACTGAAAACCGGGTGATGTTAGCATGCACGTGTCCGTCAGCGTCAACTGAACAGATTCGACCAACATTATGTCGCACGAGACTGATAATCCCTGGCAGACGCGCGCCTCAAAAGTGGTGTACGACAATCCCTGGATCAGAGTGCGTGAGGATCAGGTCATACGCCCTGATGGTGCGCCGGGCATCTATGGTGTCGTCCATTTCAAGCACATTGCCATCGGCATCTTGCCGGTAGCTGATGGGCACGTGTATTTAGTCGGTCAGTATCGCTACACGCTCGGTCGTTATTCATGGGAGATTCCCGAAGGCGGCTGTCCGGCTGATGAAGACCCACTCAGTGCCGCCAGCCGTGAACTTGCGGAGGAGACGGGGCTGCGCGCAGGTCGCTGGCAAAAGATGGGCGCGGCGCACCTGTCAAACTCCGTGACGGACGAGTTGGCCATCTGGTTTCTCGCCACCGAACTCACACAAGGCGAGCACAAGCCCGAAGGCACTGAACGACTGTGCGTGCGCCGTGTGTCGCTGGCCGATGCCGGGCAGATGTTGTTGCGTGGTGAGATAACTGACGCGATCAGCGTGATGGCCTTGATGCAGTATCAGCTAGAACAGACGCGTCTTGCCGGCCGGCCGGCAGATGGCAGCAGAGAGGCGTAAACGCGCGTTGGCGAAACAAAGTAAAAATCTCTTGCCTCCAATGAGGGGGGCAAGAGATTTTACGGGTAAGTATAATAGATTGGCTAACTAGGCTGCGGCGTAGCGGCCCGGCTCGACCGGCTCGGCGTAGACCCGCCGACCGTTCAACGCGTCGTCGATAATCTCGCGCACGGCCGCCACGTCCGGATTCACGTCCATTTTGTCGCAAGCGCGCAGGTGACGAATAATCCCCTCGGTTGCGATGTCCAGAGCGGGGCCGGTTAGTTTCGAGTAGCGGCGCGCCTGGATATGGTCAATCATTTTCAACCGTTCTTCCAACGGCAATGTCAGGTTAAAGTTCACTGTCTTCAGTCGCTCCTTCTTATTTGTGCGGCCCGCCGGAATTAGTCGGCGTAGCTCAAGTTATTTAATTGCCTACTTTAGATGCCAGCCCCGCGCGTTTGGATGCGTTTCGGTTGTAATCTCCGAACACTTCGCGCATACGAACACCTGCTAGAGAACCGTCTCTGACTACCCGGATTAAAATTGGAGGGCTGACGGAAAAGGGGATTTTAAACGAAACGCCCAAAAATTGCCAGAAAAATATTTTCGCCACCCAGGCGATTCTCGCGCTCACCGGGACGGCATGGCAACTCTTTTATTGATAGTTACTTACAGTTTGCCCAAAGCGTGAGCCGGTCTATTAATTCGGGTGGCTGACAGCGGCAAACGAGCGGGTGAGGCTGAGAATGCAACACCGCTTGCGAGTCGGGCGCAAAGATTCTTGCACCAACTCGCAGGCGGCGCGCTTAACGGTGGGTTGAACTCAGATAGTGACGAATTAAAGGCGATTACTTCTTAGGGACAACGGTATCCTTCATCGCTTTGCTGACACGGAATTTCAACGTAGTCTTGGCCGGAATCTGGATGGTCTCGCCGGTCTGCGGATTGCGCCCTTCGCGCGCCTTGCGCTGCGACAAAACGAGCTTGCCGAATCCGGGTAAAGCGAACTCGCCGTTACCTTTAACTTCTCCGCTGGCCAAGTTGGCCAACTCATCGAATAGCTCCCGCACCTGGGAGCGCTTCATGCCGAATTTCTCAGCGAAATGGTTGAGCACTTCGGACTGCGTCATGCGTTTCTTGCCTGCTTTGGTCGCCATGTCGAAGTCTGACTACCTCCTGCGCATCGGGAAGATTTAAGCAAAACTTGTGTAAGCACATATATCACACCCTACCCCTTCGCGTCTGCAAAAAAAGCCACTTTTCCACCTTTTTCGCGCGAAAAAATGATCTCACCTGTTTGGCCTATCTAAAACTGTGCCCGCCAAACTGACACGAATTCCGACCGCTGCACGACTCGTAAAACCGCCGCTAACTTGTTGACCTGCCGGCAGGCGTGTGCTCGCGTAGAGCGGATTTGACGCGCTGCGCCCGGGCAGCACAAACAGCCGCTAAACTATTGCAAAAAGGGATACGACCCTTTGCGCTGTTAATTAACCCGCCCTCAGTTATTGCCGAACCTGAGCCTGTATTCGACTGAATCTACGAAGCCGCGCACCATCGTGCGGTAATCGCTGGGATTAGCCTCAAGAAAACTGAGCCAGCCCTGATAGCCGGCCGCATCGGGGTTCCTGCGCAGATAGCCGTAATACTGCATCGCCACAAACGCCTTGTTGAACTCCGCCGCGCCGACCTCGTCCGCCTGCACGACGGCGCGCAAGACCTGTGCGCGCGTGAGCGTGCCTGCATCGAGGCGGCTGACCAACTGTGCGTTCGTCAGCACGACTTTGGTCGTACCGTCCGGTTGCTGCGGGTCAGGCGTTGTCACCTGCGTCAATTGATAACGGCCCAAGAGCATTGCCACGTAAGCTTGATTGCTCAAGCCAGCATACAGGCTCACGAACTCCTGCCGCCTGACGAACGCGTTGGTGTAATCGGCCCGTTTCTGAAACACCTCTGTGGGCGTCCGCCCCGTGATGCGGCGCATGTCGGGGATGATCTCGGTGTAGTCGGGCAGGCGACCAAAGGCCACCTTATAGAAACGGAAGACGAAGAAACCCTTGAGTTGAAACTCTGGCGAGTTAAAGAAGGACGCGGAGACTTGTATGCGGTCGCAACTCGTGTTGCCCGCCGGACAGTTGTTCAGCGTCCGCGTCCAAGGCTCGCCCGTCTCCGGCTCGCGCGAGAGGAAATCGAGATAGTGCTGGCGGACGAAGAACGAGCTTACATCAATCGGATTGGGCTGACCCGCGCGGTCGTTGTTGGTGATCGTGACTCTGGTTGAGTTGAGCGTGCCCAAAACCGCGTCGCCCCGCAGGTTGCTCAACTGCACTTGAAAGGATTCCTGCGGTTCGACAAATGCGTCGTCAATGATCGGGATCGTGAACGTCTTCTGCGTCTCGCCAACGGCAAACGTCAGCGTGTCAACCCAGGTCGCGTAGTCGCAGCGGGCAAACGCGACGCCGGGGAGTGTCGTCGTATCATCGCACCTGATCGCCGCCAGATTATCAACAGTGGCGTAATCAACCGAGACGACGCCTGATGTGTCGCCCGTGCGCGTCACCGTCAGAGTCACCCCAACACTGCCCTCATCAATCAGGTTGACGCTCTGTGTGAACTGCACGATCCCACCCTGCTGCGCGGACGCAAGAAATTTATTGACCACGCGCGTACTCGCGCCACGCGCGCTAGACTCGTGTGTTGAGTTATTGTCGCTGGCATAAACTGCCAACGCCATGACGGCGAGCGCTACGGCAACGGACAAAATAGCCAGTGGGCAAGACTTTGCCGCCCGTGCGTTCAGCTGGCAGCACCTTGGTATGAGCATTACCTTCCTCTTTTCGTTGTGGGGGCAATTAATGGTGGGAACTGGCTGATGAAGATGTCCGTCTTCGCGCCTAGCGTGTGCAACGCGCAAACCCGGCAGCACTCAACCGCCTGTAAAAGACGCCCCGCGGCCGCTGCGAGTGCCTGATCTGCCCTTACCCGCCGGGCAGATATTAACTGTTCCATGCAGCAGTAATATGTGTCAAGTATGTTTAGGCCAAAAAAAAGCAGGGCGCGCACGCACTGCCGTAAACAGTTGCACTGATTAATCGAGCAGAGAGGATTTGAACCTCTAACCCCTGCATCCCAAGTGCCTCTAAATCACCCTTTTTGATTTAGAGGCGTTTGCATGGGCTTGCATACATTCAACGATCCGGCTGTCACAGGAGCAGGCCCCGGCCCGCGCGGGGCTTCGCTTTTGCATGCATTAGCACCTGTTTGCATCGGCTCAGGGCAAATCTGTGCCAAATGCAAATTTTGTTAGCTATATCTTTACCACTAGATAGCTATCTGCGGTGTCCCTGCGGGGTGGTAATATTCCACTGGACATTACGTCAGTTTAGACAGCCGCCTAATCTCACCCGCTCTGCGCCGTCTAATTCTGTAACCAGTGCGCAAATGCTAGGAATGGATGAAGGCGCGGCAGATTAGACGGCGAAACGGGCGTAAAATATCACGCCTGTTAGGACGTATAATTTAAGTTAGATTGCTTCTTATATGGAAAACTGGTTCAGCATAATTAGCGCAGACTGCGGACTTTCAACGAATGCTATCCAGAGCCTGAATGCGGTGGGCTTCGTTGTTATTCCGGGTGTGATTGCTCCAGATAGGTTGGCGCAGTTGTCATCGGCGTATGATTCTGCTGTGGCCTCCGCGAGTTCCGACGAGGTGGGCGTAGGCAGTACGACAACCAGAGTCCACGATTTCGTTAATCGCGGTTCGGAGTTTGATGAGTTGTATGTATGCCAACCTCTGCTCAAAGCCTGTTGTCACGTCATCGGTCAGCCGTTCAAACTTAGTTCGATGCTAGCGCGGACGTTGCATCCGAATGTGCAGGCTCAGAGACTTCATGTAGATTTCAAACCGGATGAAGAGAGGTTTCCGCTGGTGAGTTTCATCTTCATGATTGATGAGTTTCGCAGCAACAATGGAGCCACTCAATTTGTGCCGGGTTCACATAAGTGGTCAGGCGTGCCGCACGAATTAACCAATGACCATTTGGCAGAGTATGAAAACCGAATCGTAACGGCATGTGGTCAAGCAGGTTCTGTAATTATTTTTAACGGCTCCGTTTTGCACGGGCATTCTGCAAATACAACCGCTGCGCCCCGCCGCTCAATACAAGGCGCGTTTATTCCGCGTGATGCACAAGCCGGGACTGACTTTTCAATTCGTATGCGCTCTGAAACTCTTGCCCGCATCGGTTCGCTGGCAAGATATGTATTAGCCATCTAATAATTCTTTGCAGCCATCTGCGTGATGAAAGCGATCGTCGCAGCTAACAACTCATTGAACCGGACTCGCAGTTAGGCGGCTCTTTCATCTTCAGGTTTATTGCTCGCGGGTTAATTCGGGTGTTGTGTGCTGGTCTCGTGTCGAAAGTTATAAATCTGATTTGCGAGGGAGTATGAATATGCAATGTCTCCGCCTTTTGGGTAGCTTCGCGCTTTTAGCTGTCGTGCTGTCATTGCAAAGTCGTGTGTTAGCGCAGGGGGCACCTATTGATACTTCGCTTGCCTCTCAATACTTCCAAGAAGCCCAAACTTTATGTAGCCAAGACAATGGCAAGTTGTGGGGCGGTTCGCTTTGCGCTCCGATGCTCTTTGTTGATCGGCAGACACGCACGGTAGTCGCTAATCAAGCGGATAGAGAAGGTATCTTGACTAAAGACGGAAATGTTTTCATCGGAAAGCTACCGGCAAAGGTGAATATTGCAAATACGGCTGCTGACTGGGCTGGCGTGAAGTGGACGATGATTATCTTTCCATTGCCCGAAGACAAACATCGCCGCGCAGATTTAATGGCTCACGAATTGTGGCATCGTATCCAGAATGACCTCGGTTTTACGAGTTCCGGCGCGGCGAACAATCATCTCGATGCGCGTGACGGCCGCGTGTGGCTGCAATTGGAGTGGCGCGCCCTTGCCTCTGCTTTGACCAGTCGCGGCCAGCTGCGTCGTCGAGCAATCACAGACGCGCTTCTATTTCGCGCATATCGGCGCGGCGTATTCCCGCAGGCCGCTGCACAGGAACGGGAGATGGAGATGCATGAAGGTTTGGCAGAGTACACAGGCGTCAGGCTTAGCGGAAGTCCGAATCTGAATCAATATGTGGTTGACAATAATCTTAAAGAAGCCGCACAGAAGGAAACTTTCGTGCGGTCTTTTGCCTACGCGACGGGGCCGGCTTATGGCATCTTGTTGGACGAGGCCGGAGCAGATTGGCGTAAAAATCTGAAGCAGGAGGATGACCTCGGCACTCTGCTGCAAAAGAGGCTGGCCATCAAACTGCCCTCAAATATCAAAGCGGCGGCTGGAGCGCGGGCGAAGAGTTATGACGGCGACAGACTCGAAGCATCCGAGACCGAGCGTGAAAACAAGCGCCAGAAACTCCTTGCCGAGTATCGCGCCAGATTAGTTGACGGCCCCATATTGGCGATTCCTCTGCAAAAGATGAACATGCAATTCAATCCGGGCAATCTGTTGCCCCTGGATTCGCTCGGAACAGTTTACCCGGACATCAGAGTTGTTGATGTGTGGGGCATCTTGACCGTCTCCAAAGGCGCGTTGATGAATCCGACGTTCTCAAGAATCTATGTTTCAGCACCGATTAATTTAAGCGCATCGCCCAAACAAGGTGACGGCTGGACGTTAGAACTAAACGCAGGATGGACGATTGCGGCTGGAGAGCGCAAAGGCGATTATGTAGTCAAGAAGTTGGAATAACCATCTTCGACAAAGGGAGTGCGGGATAACGGAAGCATCCCGCGTTCCTTGACGCCACGCACGACAAGTCATTCGAGCGGACTGCCCGGTAGAGAGTTTGTCATCAATCTTGGCGTATCGAAGTTGAATGCCATTTGCGGGCAACCACTCAATTCCAGCGTTAGCGGGCTACTATATTGACGGCTTCAAAATTCTATATTTGAGGCGATGGGAAGATGACGACATTGAGGCTCGGAACATACTCGCTCTTTCTAGCGGTCATCCTGTGGGGCACATTGCTCGGTGGGATTGCTTATTCACATCTCGTCTACTTTCCAGTTTATCTGTCAGCCTTACCGGATTCAGCCGTCGTCGTCAACGGGCCCTATGGTCTGCACGAGGCAGTATTCTGGATGACTATTCACCCCCTTCTCATCCTCTCGCTCATCATCACGCTCGTGCTGAATTGGAAGTCCAGGGCGCGCCGCAAACTCGTCTTGATAAGTTTCGCAATCTACATAGTGGTGATCGTAGTCTCACAAATCTATTTTATTCCCGAATTAATAGCCTTCGCGGGTAGCCCGAAATCAAACTTGATGCCTGCGGAGTGGTTCGCACGCGGGCAGCGCTGGCAGAGATTGAGTTGGATTCGAGGCGCAGTAATGTATGCCGGGATATTGCCGTTATTGCTCGCACTGACGAAGCCGGTTAGCGTTCCAAAAGAATCAGTAGCGGCAGCCCTTGGTTAACAACTCATTGAATCCGACGCCTCGATAGCCTCCCGTTCATCACATACGTAATGAACCAACGCGGCGCAGATAGGCTTTGCCCTATAACCCCTAAACCTTCGGCCCGCCAAAAGCGTGCCCAAAACGTGGGCAAAGAAAAACGGCAAGGCGCTTGCCCTGCCGTAAGTAGGTGAAAACTCTAATCGGGCAGAGAGGATTTGAACCTCCGACGAACTGCGCGCCCCACCAGCCGGGGCTTTCCTCTACGACCTGTTACTACCTGTTAGCATAGAGGCGAGTGACAGGTTCGAATTTTGTTAGATATCTCTTTTATCACTTGGCAACAATCTAAAAAGCGCGGCGCAGTGTTAAGGGGGCTTGCCATCCATCCTCCCACTTAGTGGTGTCCACTTTTGTAGACATCACTACCGTCAATTTGTGTGCATTAGTGCCGTCTGAGGAAATCCTATTGTTAAATTGCTCTATTTTCTACTTCTCTCCTGACCGGTATGGCAATTGCTGTTTCTCTTCACAGCATTACCTGAGTAGGTCTCTCCAAGGCTGGCTATCTCACCTTGCAGGTCAGCCCCTTCAATGCGGCCGGGGCTTAACCCGGTACGCTCCCACTCCTCCACACTGAAAGGAAACTCACAATGGCAGACGATAAAAAGAAACCCGATGCCCAGGCTAACTTGAATGCCCCTTCAGGCGCGAAGTTCGCCGCCTCAGCGGCGGTCAGCGCCCCGGCTCCGGAAGCGTTTGGGGCCGAGGGCTGCTGCGTGCGCGATTACTGGGCGGTGGTCGAGCGCGATGGGACACTGATCCGCGGCCGTAACGTGTGGCGCGTTGCCCGATTGAGTCCGGGGATATACGAGGTGGTCTTCACTGGCGATGTCAGTAACGGCGTCTATACCGCTACAATCGGTAGACCCGGCATCTTCACCGAACCGCCCGGACTAGTCAGTGTAGCCCTGCGTTGCTGCCTGAGCACGCCAGAGACAAACAAAGGCGTCTGGGTGGACACCCACGACCCCAATGGCGCGGCGAGCGACCGCGCATTCCACCTGGTAGTTCACACTCAATAAAGCCGCCATCGCATATACGGGCGCGGCACAGATAGCTCCTAATCTATCTGCGCTGCGCCCGGTTGCGGGCGCATGTGCCCCGCCCGTAAGTAGTATCCCCTTGCATCAGACGGGGGACGGCGCGCTACGCCCACGCGACAAACGAAGGGTAGCGGAGCGCGCTCGAAAAACTCGCTGACTTCGGGGCAGTCTGGTGACTCTGCCGTGACAGCAACAAAAAAGCAGGGCAAGCGCCCTGCCGTAAATGGTTGAATTGATTAATCGGGCAGAGAGGATTTGAACCTCCGACCCCCGCATCCCAAATGCGGTGCGCTACCAGGCTGCGCTACTGCCCGCTACGCTTAACTCGCTTGATCTGTTAACCGGCACGCGAATCAAACGACTGCGGCGCATTCTAGCGAGTGCCATCGGATAGGGTCAAGCTGATCGGCCGAGTTGTTGTGCTAAGTAGTCTTTTGCCGCCATGAGCGCGCGGGCACGGTGGCTGATGCGTTGCTTGATCTCTTCGGCTAATTCACCGAACGTCTGCTCGTAGCCGTCGGGAACGAAAATCGGATCATAGCCGAAGCCGCCGCTGCCTCGCTCAGCGCGAATAATGCGCCCGGCGCAGACGCCCTCGAAAATCTCCGGTGCATTTGATTCAGGCCGGGCCAGCGCGATGGCGCAAACGAAGCGTGCGCGGCGTGCATCGTCGCGCACGCTCGATAATTCCGCCAACAGTCGCCGTCTCCGCATCGCGTCTGTCGCGCCGACGCCGGCATAACGCGCCGAGAAGATACCGGGTGCGCCGCCGAGCGCTTCAACCTCCAGTCCGGAATCATCCGCCAGCGTCCACAGCCCCGTCTGCCGGCTATAGCCGCACGCTTTAAGCGCGGCGTTCCCGGCGAAGGTTGCGCCCGTCTCAGCCACCTCCTCGACCTGTGGAAACTCTGCGAGCGCGCGCAAGTGGACTGGTAAATCAGTCAGGAGTTGGCTCAACTCGCGCAGCTTGCCGTCGTTATAAGTTGCGACTAACAAATCTATCGGCACTGATCCACCTCACGTGAGCTACCTCCGGGCCAGCCGTCATCTCCGCATTGCCGGCGAGCGTGGCGCTGGATGATAACAAACTGCGGATAGTTTTTGCCCGGCGGGGCAGTTCGCGCTTACAATCGTCGAGGCAGGCGCGCGCTTGTTGACCGTGCGCCTGCGATCAAGCAAAAGGAAGAGTGCATTTGAACGGAAGCGACAGCCACACATTCGAGACACCGGTGGCGGAACCTGAGCCTGCACACGAGCACGCCGACAGCGAAGCGCCGCAACCGCAACGCCCCAACGCGAACGTGCGCGAGTTGGGGCTGTGGCTGCTCGCGCTGCGTAGCTTTCTGAATCTGCGCAACCACCCGTTGGGCGAAACTGAGCGCGCCGAACTTTTGCACCGCGATTTCAAGCCCGAAACGCGCATCGCACAACAGACCTTGCGCTCCTGTCTGCGCCACACACTCGCTCTGCGCACGAACGGCGCGACCGGCGACCATCACATGCACCCGGCCGGCTTAACCGATGAGCCGGCCGCTGTGCCTGCGACCCCGAACGACGAACGCGACGGCGCGGACGTGCTCATCGAAGTGCTCGGCGATGCACATGGCCTGTGTGAGGCGCTCTTGGCCGCGCCGCAGGTCAGTTTTCACGGTTGGGGCAGTTTCGGTCGTCTGCTCGCCCGCGAACTTGATCAATCCGATGCGGCGCGCGAGTTGATGCAGAGCGCGCGCGCGCAGACCACGCTTGAGCGACAACCGGAACTCTACACGCTAACCGAACGACTCACGCCCGATACGCTCGGCGCGGACATGCAGGTGATCTTTGCCCGCCTCGCGCTCCTGCTCGACGAGTTGCGCTTCGTGGAGGAGGCTCTGCGGCGCGATGCACCGCTCAAACAGCACCTGCCGCTCTTTACCCTCGCCCATGAAGAGGCGCGCACACTGATCGAATTAATCGAGCGCCGCGCGCTCTGCGCCGACGAACTTGATCCAAGCGCGCACGGCGTCTTAGACGCTGCGGGCTACGCGGTCAGTATGGAGTTGTGCAAGGTCTTCGCGCACGAGTTGGTGGGGCTGGCGGCGTTGCGCGATCCCGTGCTCATCTACGCACGCGTCGAGAACGCACACGGCTTGCTGCGCGACTGTTTTCAACAGACCGTTGTCGTGCTCGCGCAGGCTTTCGATCCCGCCTTCGATGGCACGCGACTCTTTCATACGTTCCGCACACGACTGGAACAATCGCTCATCCTGCGCCGCGATCTATGGATGCTCATGCAGATCGTCCAGCGGGCGGAAAAGGAGTTCGAGCAACGGCCGTTTGCGCCCGTCCTCGCGCGGCTCAACGCCTTTCAGTCCGGCAGCATGTCGCACCTGATGTTCAAAGACTGGGAGGCCTTCGAGCGCTTCATGCAGGAGTTGAAAGATGCGGGCGACCCGGAGCAAAGGCGCAGCGCGCTCCACCGCTTCGGCACATTTCTAGAAGCACTCTTCAGTCAGGTTAATATGCGGGCCTCGCTGAGCGAACACCCGTTTGATTATCCTGCGTTCAGTGATTGAGCGCGCGCAGCGAACCCATCATTTACCCGTTTCCACTACAAGCTGGCCGGCAATCGTCCCGAACAAACCGAAGGCAGATGACGTGCGCCGCTCGAAGCCGCCTTCGACGGGCCGCGTCTCGGTGATCGCATAGGGGCGCGCTGCAAGGGCGCGTTGGAGCGCGCTCTCGTTGGGCGTGCTGTTCGTGCGCAAGACCTTCTGCCGGCCGAATAGCGTGAGCAGCGTGTAGGTGGCTGTGCGATCATCTGTGAATGAGATGATGCCGGCCGGGTCTTCTGTCGTGACGAGCCGGGTGGCGCGCTCGAAGGCCTCACGCGCGGCGAGTGTGTGCTGTGCTGCTCTTGCCGCCAAGCAGCGGCGCACGTCGTCCGGCGCGCCTAGCAACAGGTAATCAGCCACGAAAGCAGCCGCACCGCGCTCCTCGTCCCGCGCAATCCACAACTCCGCATCATCCACATGCTCAACCCTGACCACGCCGAGTTGTTTTGTAACCTGCGCGCGCAAGGCATCGCGGTCGCGCACCTGTGCAACCAGCAGCAGCCCTTCGCCCTGTGCATCGACTCGGACGGTGGCCAATTCCGGGCCGGCGGCGCGCAGGAATTCGCGCGGCTCGGCTATGCCGAAGGGCTTTAGTGCCTCATCGAGAAAGCGCGTCACGAACGGGGCGATGGTGATGTCGAGTTGCGACGAGAGCATGGCCTGTAGTTCACGCCATGCCACTTCCGGCTGTTGGTAGTTGTAACGAGTTAGCTGGTACACGTCGTCGGGCAATAAGTTTGCTGCACGGGGCGCGGGCTGTCCGACCGAGGTCAGCGCGGCGCGCAGGCGCGGCGGCACGCCATTGGGGACAGTCATGAAGTACGAATCAATCATCGAGCCGTCCGCCACGTGCGCGCTCCACGCCACACCGCCGACTAAGCGATTAGCGATCTGCGGCAACAGGATCGCCGCCGCGCTCTGCGCTTTCTGATCGGCGGCGAGCCGACCGGCGTAAGCGAGTACGCCGACCGCCAGCAGTCGCCGCGCGCCCGCTTGCGGCACGTAACCGAAAGCCAACGCGTCGTCTGCATGCATGCGCTCGCGCATCTCGCTCAGTTGCGCGTCGCCTGTGAGCGCGGCCCGTGTGCCGCGCCGCACGGCGAGACATGCCTGCACAGCCGCCTCGTCATTGCCCACGATCACAACGCTCTCCAAGACCGCCGCGATAATCGGCAGCCCGCCCTGCGGGTTCGGCCAAGTGATGAGCGTCGCGCCCTCCGCTTCCTTGCGCTCAATGCGTGCGTCGCCGTGTGCGCGGCGCGCGAAATCGCCGACCAGTTTTTCGACCGCCGCCTGCGCGCGCCCCTTACTCGTGTGCGTCTCCACCACAAGCGCCACGCGCGGCTTGATGTGGAGCGCCTGCTCCGGCTCCTCCGCCGCGTCCAGTCCCATCACGACCACCGCCATCTGCGCGCGCGCCAGCACGACGCTCTCGGCCGGGCCGATGCCCGTCCAGGCAACAGCGCGACTGAGCCAGCCCAACTGATTGAAGTTCGTTTTCAGTCCGGCCGGTGGCGCGAGCGCCTGCCATGCATCGGTCGCGGTCAGACCGTTTAGCATGTCCGTTAGATTGTTGGCTTCCAGATAGACCAGCGCATCGGCGGGCGCGTAGCCGGCCATGTCAACAAGTTGCGGGCGATTCCACCAGAGCCAGCCAACGCATAAGAGCACCAATGCGGCAAGGATTAACAGGCAGGTGCGCAGGCGGCTTCTCATTGTGTGCATCCTAACCGCCGCGTAAAGTCGCGCGCAAGAAGGCGCAATGTAAATAGACTGAAACCGGCGCACATGCACGGTTTTCACCCCGCGAAATTCTGGAACGCAAGCCCCGCTTTTCCAGAAACTATTCTGCCAGTTTGCGCCAAACGCTAATCAAATTCTGCCTTTACTACAAGTTAAACAAAGAAAATTATGATTGACAGTGCTAAACCGGCTAGGTTATAGTCTCAACTGACGGCGGGCCTTGTGGCTCCCGCCCATATGGATAAGCGGCGCGCCTCGGACGCGCTCAACCGCCACATTCTTTGACACTCAATCGAGAAAGGCACACTCCGCGTGAGCGGAGGCCGCAAAGCCGACGGGAGTCGCGCGCGCCCATGCGCGCATTTGACTTGGCCGGGTTGCCGAAAGGAGGAAGCTGCGGTGTTTAATCCCCAGACTCGCCGCGCTTTCAGATTTATTCCGACCCGCCCCGCCCGTACCCTGTACAGCACAGTGCAGCAGTCCCAGTTGCAAATCCGTTCAAGCACTTTCCCCACGCACACGGCCGGCGACCGGCGGCACTGACCACACCCATGCTGGCCTGCTCCATGTAGAGCGCCGGCGCAAGATGATGAGCAACATTTCAGCCCATCCCGTCCACAGCCCGCGCAGCACGCGCACACGCGCCCGCCGTATCCGTGCGCGCCTGCGCCGCGCCAGCCGCAAACGCCGTAGCCTTCAGACCGCAAGGAACAGGTAACACGCATGTTCAGCAAAAACTCTGCTAAGAAGAATCTCGTCGGTTTAGACATCGGCTCAAGCTCGATCAAGGCGGTCGAGTTGATGGGCAAGCCCGGCAACCTCGTCCTGACGCACATGGGCCACGAGGCGCTTCAGCCTGACACCGTCGTCGACGGTCAGATCATGGAGTTGAACTCGGTCTCAAGCACCATCGCCAACATCTTCAACGCGCACCAGATCAAGACGGAGCGCGTGGCGGCGGGCGTGAGCGGCAGTTCCGTCATCGTCAAGAACATACTCGTGCCGCCGATGAGTCAGGAGGAGCTTGAAGAGTCGATTGACTGGCACGCCGAGGAGCACATCCCGTTCGAGATTTCGGACGTGAGCCTCGACTACCAGATCACGGGGCGCAGCACCGACTCGCTGCAAGTGCTGCTCGCCGCCTGCAAGCGCGACTTCGTCGCCAACATCAAGCAGGCGATCCAGCTTGCGGGCAAACAGCCGGCCATCATTGACGTGGACGCGTTCGCGCTTCAGAACTGTTACGAGATCAACTACGAGCCGACGCCCGATCAGACGGTGGCGCTCCTGAACGTCGGCGCGGCCACGATGAACATCAACATCCTGCAAGGCACGCGCAGCGTCTTCACGCGCGACGTTTCGGTCGGTGGCAATCAGTACACGGCGCTCTTGCAGAAGGAACTCGGCCTCACGTTCGAGCAGGCGGAAGTCGTCAAGCGCGGCGGGCCGCTGCCGGAAGGCGGGCCGCAGCGCGACATCGCGCCCGTACTCGAAACCGTCTCCGACATCCTCGCGCTCGAAATCCAGAAGACGTTCGACTTTTACCGCGCGACCTCTGAAGACGGCGAATCGAGCGTGCGCAAGATTCTGCTCTCAGGCGGCTGCTCGAAGCTGCCGGGCCTCGCGGCCTATTTGGCGAATCGGTTCGAGATGAGCGTCGAGCACTTCGATCCGTTCCGCCGGATCAAGGTGGATGCAAAGCGGTTCGACCCTGATTACCTGCGCGAAGTGATGCCGGAGATGGCGGTCGCCGTCGGACTAGCTTTGAGAGGAGTGGACGCGTAATGATTAAAGTCAACCTGTTAGATTCGGTGACGGACAAGTCCGCCGGTTTCGCGGCGGTCGAGGCCCGCGTCGCCAGCCCGCGCGCGCAAGGCAAGCTCATGCTCATCGCCGTCGTCGCGCTGACCGCCCTCGGTATGTTCTTCGACTACTCGACCGCGAACTCGGCCAAAGCCGCCGCGCAGGCGCAGCTTGAAGAACAGCAACGCGTCGCCGCGCAGATGGAGTTGGTCAAACGCGAGCAGGCCGAGCTAGAGAAGAAGACGCAGGACGTGCAGGCGCGCATAGACGTGATCAAGCGGCTGCGCGATTCGCAGCAAGGCCCTGTGGGCGTGCTCTCGGCGATCAACGAGCGCCTACCGAAACTGCAAGACTTCCGGCTCGCCGGTATTGAACAGAAGGACGGCAGCCTGACCATCACGGGCGACTCGCCAAGCGAGGAAGCCGTGACGCAGTTCGGGCGCAGCCTCGAATTTTCGTCCGGCATGTTCGCCAACGTCAGCATCGAGACCAAGCGCGAGTTGCTTAAGCCGCCGCCGGATATGCCGACGAGTGCGGATAGTCTGGCGCTCGATAAAGACGACATGAAGCCGCAGACGGTGAGCTTCACGGTCAGGTGCAAATACTCGCCCGCCGGCACGCAGCCCGCGAGCGCCAACAAACCGGCCGCCGGTACGCCGCCCGCCAATCAAGTCGCGCAGAAGTAAACAGCCTGAGCATTCGCCCAAGCGTTCTGAAGGAAAGTTAAAACGCCATGTCAAGACTCGAATCATTGCAGCAGCAGCCCTGGTACTTGCAACTCGTCCTGATGCTCGTCGTGGCCGGCGCGGCGTATGGCGGCTTCTGGTACATGTTCACCAGCGGCACGCGGGCCGAGACTAAAGAGATTCAGGGGCAGTTGGATCAACTGCTCGCCGCCAACGCCAAAGCGCAGATCGCGCAGCAACGCTTGAACGAGTTCAAAGCGGCTTATGCGCGCGCGCAGGCCGATTACGACGATCTGAAAGCGCTCTTGCCGGAGCAGCGCGAATTGACGAACGTGCTGGCGGGCATTCAAGATCGCGCCAAAAATCACCTGTCCGTCCAGCGCTTCACGCCGAAAGATGACGTGCAGGAGAACTTCTATTCCGGTAAACCCATCGAGATCGAGGTCAACGGCAACTACAACAACATCGGCGCGTTCTTTGCGCAGATCGCCGCTTACCAGCGCATCGTTTCGATCAGCGACTTCAAGCTCACGCGCATTGACGACAAGAAGGACGATCTCAAGCGCGCAGGGCAGACCATCGGCGCGCAGTTCTTGCTGACCGCCTACTACTCGTCACCTGAGAAATTGCAGGCCGCGCGCACTCCCGCGACCCCGCCGCCCGCACCTGCGCCGAGCGGCACGAATTAACTAATCTAACGGGAGCTTGCAAGCCGACTGCCCCGAACCACCCGAAGGATGTCAGGAAGCAGATCATGAAGAGACACACCAAGATGATTCGCTACGCGGCATTGGTCGCGCTCACATTGGCAACGGCCGGTGCGGCCCACGCGCAAAAGGCGAGCACCACCTATCACACGTCCGCGCGCGACCCGTTTGTCGCGTGGCGGCCCGCGCCCAAGAAGAAGCCGAAGAACGTGCCGACGGTCGTCACGCCGCCCTCGATTCAGGCGCGCATTGATGCCTACAAAGCGCAGAAGGCTGCGGCCATGAATATGCAGCGGCCTGCGCCGAAACCGACGACGGCGCTGCTGCTCAGCGAGATGCAACTGACGGGCGTCTTCCGCACGCCGCGCGGCTACGCGGCGATGATCGAAGCGACGCCGATCAAGCTCTCGTTCGTCGTCTATCCGGGCGAGCGTTTCTTCGACGGCATGCTGGTCGCCATCGAAGAGAACCGCCTAGTCTGTCGCAAAGAGACGCAGTGGACGGACGGCCGGCGCGAGTTGGGCGTCGAGTTCAAGCCGCTCGGTCAGCCGAACGTCGTCAAGGATTCGGTGGCGGCGACCGCGCCCGCGCAGCCGCGCGAGACACCGAAAGAGAAGTCCGAGCCGGCCAAAACCGAGCAGTCGGCGGCCGTCAAGCAGTAACAGATTCTTCGGCGCGGAACTGGCGCAAGACGCGGAAGCCTGAGCCGCGTGTTGCGTGAAAAACAGGCCCGCGCCGAACCAGCAAGCCCACGCGCGGGGCCCTGACCCGCAAAGCGCCCCACGCTCACCTGTCAGACCAGATTTGCCCGTCTCGCCTCATCCGGCGACCTCGATGGTGCAACCCGCTTTTTGGCAACCCGTAACCGACATGAACTCCAGAGCCGCATTGTGCGGCGCGCGCTTGAGTAGTCTCGCACCCGACGCCTGACTCATACGAGCGTTAGCGCGTGGCGGCTTCCGAAAGTCTCTCGTGTCACCTTCATCCTTCAAAGGAAAGAAATATGCTGAACCCGTTACGTCTGCTCCCCGTCACGCTCCGCAGAGGCGCGCTCGTCCTCTCGCTGGCGTGCATCTTCGCCACTTTCACAGAGGCGCGCGCCGCCTCGCTCGTGACCGGCGTGCGTGCCTCGATTGAGGGCACGCTGACGCGCATCACGGTCGCGGCGTCTGCGCCGCTCGCCTACGGTGTCCGCCGCGCCGACCCGCGCACGCTCACGGTCGAGTTGCCCGGCGCAGACGCCACACGGCTCGCCACTTCTTACACTGTCAACTCGCCGCTCGCATCCGGCGTCAGCGTCGCGTGCGCCAGCGGCTCGGACGGGCAGCCGGTCGCACGCCTCAGCGTGTCGTTGCTTGCGCCCGTGCGCGAGCGCTCTTATCTGAGCGGCAGCGAACTTGTCGTCGAACTCGCACCCGAACAGGCCGTGCTGAGCGAGATGAACGCGAGCGCCGCGTTTGCCGATGCGCCGCAGCAACAGCCGACGCCGACGCGCCCGCCCGTCACCGCGACGCCTGCGCGCGGCGCGGCCAGCACGCAGCAGCCGGATCAGGGCAAGCGTTACGGCGAATACGGGTTCATCGGCGAGCCGATCAACTTGAACGTCGTCAACGCCGATGTCCGCGACATCCTCAACTACATTACCGAGCAGTACGGCGTGAACTTCATCATTGATAAGTCGGTCGGTGCGATCCCCGTCACGGTGAACGTAACCGACGTGCCCTGGAATATCGCGCTTGATGCGATCCTGCGCGCGAACCGGCTTGGCATCGCGGTCGAGGGCAACATCCTGCGCGTGGCGACGGTCGAGACGTTGGCCGACGAAGCGGCGGCGCAGGAGAAGATTAACGAAGGTCGCCTGAACGCCTCGCCGCTCGTGACCGAGTTCATCCGCCTCAATTACGCGCGCGCCGTCGGCACGCTCGCACAAGCCGCCGGCTCGACGGGCGGTTTCGCCGGTGGTTCGACCAACCAGAGTTTTTCGGGCGGGTCGGGCGGCGATGCGACCGGCAAGAGCGGCGATCAGGGCATCCTGCCGATCATCTCGCGCCGCCTGTCGAAGCGCGGCAGCGTCGAAGTTGACGGGCGCAGCAACACGATCATCATCACGGACGTGCGCGACAACATTGACGCGATTCGCCAACTCGTCGCGCTCCTCGATCAACCTGAACCGCAGGTCGAGATCGAAGCGCGCATCGTGATCGCCAATCGCAACTTCAGCCGCGACCTCGGCGTGCAACTCTCCGCGCTCACGCTCGGCAGTCGCGGTTCGGGCGCATCGTTTGCGACCGTGCCCGGCAGCACACAGGCGAATGCGGGCGGGAGCGGCGACAGTCAGAACACGACCGGCTTCCGGCCCGGCGGTCTCCCCGTCGGCATCGGGCTTGAGCCGACGCGCGGCTTGGGCGCGACCGCACCCAGCACAGTCATCGGTCTGACGACCGGCCTCATCGGCACGGCGCAGATCAGCGCCCTCATCACTGCCGCCGAGAGCAAAGGTCAGGCGAAGATCGTCGCCACGCCGCGCGTGACGGCGCTTAACAATCGCCCGGCGCAGATCGAATCCGGCTCGCAGATTCCGGTCGTCACCCCGCAGGCGGGCGGCTCCGGGCAGGGCGGCGCTATCGTCTTCACCACCACCTTTATCTCCGTCCCGCTGCGTCTTTCGATCACGCCGCAGATCACGGATGCGGGCACGGTCGTGCTGCGCGTCGTCGCGGAGAACAACAGCGTCAACCGCGCCTTGACCAACTCGCTCGGCACGCCCGGCATTGACACGCAGCGCATGCAGACCGAAGTGCTCGTGCCCGATGGCGGCACAACGGTCGTTGGCGGCACGCTCATAGACAACGAGGGCGAGACGCAGGCGCGCACGCCCGGCATCTCCGGCATCCCCGTGATCGGCAATCTCTTCAAACGCAAAGCCACCACCCGCGACACCTCCGAGCTACTGTTCTTCATCACGCCGCGCATCTACCGGCCCGACTATCAAGGTCGTCCGGTCTCAGGCACGGTCGCAGACCGCACGCGCACGGCCACCATCCCGCAGCCCGTGCCGCTTGGCAATCCGCAATCGAACACACCGCCGCCGGTCGGGTCGCAGCAGAACACGCAGCCGACCAACACCACCACACCTACCAACACCGCGCCGCCCGCTAACTCCGCGCCGCCTCCGACCGGCGCGCGTTCCGACGAGCGTCCGCAAGGAGAGAACTGATCATGTTTAAAGAGACGCTTGAGCGTTTAGTTGAACGCACGGAGGGCGCGGTCGGTGCGCTCATCATGGGCACGGACGGCATCGCGGTCGAGAAGGTGATGCTGAACGAAGCGCGTGAGAAGAATCTGGACGTGGCGGCGGCGGAATTTACCTCGCTGCTCAAGAGCGCCCGCCGCGTCGGCCACGACACGGGCATCGGTCAGGTGCGCGAGCTAATCGTCGGCTTCGACGACATGAAGGTGCTCATACGCTCCTTCAGCCGCGACTACTTCGCCGTGCTTGCGCTGCAAGAGGAAGGCAACATGGGGCGCGGGCGCTTCGAGCTACGCAAGGCCGAGCTTGACCTCGCCCGCGAGTTCGCGCTCTAACGTAATCAAGTTCAGGACTGAGGGGTTCAAACTTCAAGGTGCAAAGTCACAAGCGCGCGCTTGCGACCTTGCACCTTATTTTTTTTGGCGCTGGCTGTTTTCAGCTTCGGGCTAGGGCGTTTTAACGTAGGGCATGCCGCGCAGGATGACGCGCTGGCGGCGCAGGACGCGACGCGGATTCACCTTCGGGTTAAAAGTGGTGCGCGGATTGGGAATCATCGCGGACAGGTAAGCGGCTTCCTGCGGCGTCAGGTTCGCGGCCGATTTGTTGAAGTAGGTGCGCGCCGCCGCTTCCGCGCCGTAGATGCCGTCGCCCCATTCGATCACGTTCAGGTAGAGTTCAAGTATGCGCCGTTTCGAGAGCTTCTGTTCGAGATAGTAGGTGATGGCGGCTTCGCGCGCCTTACGCAGGAATGAGCGTTCGGTCGAGAGATAGAGATTTTTCGCTAACTGCTGCGAGATGGTCGAAGCGCCGCGTTTGAAACTCGGCATCTGCGGAATCCAACTCGACTGATCCTTCTCGCCCTCTTTCTTCGCCTCTTCGGCCGCTTCGCGCTGCGCCTCGTCCCAGGCCTTCTGGATCGCCTCGTAGTCGAAGCCATGATGCGTCATGAAGTTCGTATCCTCGCCCGCGATCACGGCGCGTTGTAGATTCGGCGAGATGCGTTCGAGCGGCACCCAGAGTTGATAGCGCTTCGGCTGCTCGCCGCGTGCGCGCGCTTCCTCTGCGCGCTGCTCGATGACGGCCGTCGTCTGCGGATTATCGGCGCGCAACTTGGCCACGTTCGGGAAGGTCGCCAACTCGTAGACGAGCCAAAGGACGAGGAAGGCGAATACGCCGAGGACGACCGTCTTCAAAATTTTCCACGCGAGTCTGAGCACGACGATATTCTTATCACAGATCGGTTTTCCGCACAGAGTTGACAGGGGGCGGCATCAAGCGCCGGCCGCGCCGGTCTGCACCGCTTCCGTCTCCGGGTAAACCTCGCGCACGGCGCGGATCGTGTTGCAATGAATCTCAACGGTGTCGTTAATGTCGGCCGCGTAGCCGCCGGACATGACCGTCACGACGGGCACGCCGCGCGCACGACAGGCGCGCAGCACAATTTCGTCGCGCGCACGCAGGCCCGCAATCGTCAGCGCCAGCCGGCCCAGCTTGTCGCCTTTGTACGGATCAGCGCCGGCCAGATAGAAGACTATGTCCGGTTTGTGCGCGAAGACGCGCGGCAGATGCGCGGCGAGCGTCGCGCAGTAAGTTTCGTCGCTCGTCTCGTCGGCCAGTTCCACGTCGAGCGTCGAGCGGACTTTAAAGAGCGGATAGTTTTTCGCGCCGTGCATGGAGAAGGTAAAGACGGCCGCATCGTCGGCAAAGAGCGTGGCCGTCCCGTTGCCCTGATGCACGTCGCAATCTATGACGGCGGCGCGCTTGCTTAAGCCGTCGCGGCCGAGCACGCGAATGGCAATCGCCACGTCGTTGAGCACGCAGAAGCCCTCACCATGATCGGCGAAAGCGTGGTGCGTGCCGCCCGCGAGGTTCGAGCCGACGCCGGCCGCGAGCGCCCAACGCGCGGCCGCTGTCGTCCCGCCCGCCGCGAGGAAGGAACGGCGCACCAGCGCCTTCGACCAAGGCAGACCGAGCCGGCGCAACTCGCGCGGCGTCAACGCGCCCGCGCGCAGCCGCGTCACGTAATCTTCCGTGTGTACCAGCAGCACGTCGGCGAGCGGCGCTGGTTCAGGCTCAGACAGATCGGCGGCCCGCAGCGTGCCTTCGAGCAACAGCCGGTCGCGCACCAACTCGAATTTGCGGATCGGGAACACGTGGCCCGCGCCGATGTCCGCGTAATAACGTGGAGTGTAGAAAACGCGCATAGTTAAGTTAAGGGTCGCGCTTATCAGTGGCGAGTAGCATAACAATCGTCGCCTGCGGCTGCCTACCGGCGGCTTGCGCGCGCTCAGTATTGAATCAGACTCCCTTCACGTTTGGCGCGGCGCACGGCGCGCGTGAAGACCCAGAGCGAGAAGGGCATGAGCACAACGAGGAAGATGAGCAGGATGATGAACGGTTCGCGCACCTGATTGAAGCTCTGCCCTTCGAGCAGGACGCGGCGAATGCCGTCGAGACCGTAGGTCGAGGGCAGGGCGCGCGAGATGCTGGCGACGCCTGCGCCCGCGTATTGCTTGATCAGTTGGGGCGGAAAGAGCACGCCGGAAAATAGCGTGGACGTGATGCCGAGCAGCAAGCCGAACGGGTCGCCGCGCTTGAAGACCATTGCGAAACTTGCGGACAGGATGCCGATTGAAGCGAGCACGAGCGTCGTCAGCAAGAGAAAGAGGAGCGCGAGCGCGAAGTTGCCCTGAAAGCGCACGCCGAAGAAAAGCCAGCCAAAGAGCAGATAGAGCGACGAGGTGAACGTCACCTGCACGAAGTCGTAGGCCGAACTGGCGAGCACGAAGGTCTGCACGCTGACCGGCGTCATCAGCACGCCTTCGAGTGTCCCTTGCGCCTGCTCCTGCCGGATCGCGTTGGCGAGGCTTGAGAAGCCGGTCATAAAGTAGCTCATCATCGCCAAGCCCGTGATCCACGCCGCGAGCGGGTTCTGCCACTGTGTGAACTCCTTGATTGCCCCGGCGGCGAAAATCTTCGAGATGAAGAAGAACGTCGTCACAAAGAGCAGCACTTCCAGAATGCGAAAGAAGAATTGCAGGCGATAACTGAGCGCCAGCCGGAAGTCGCGCACGACGAAGGCGCGCACGCGCCGCAACAGTCGCCACAATCTATGCACCCCTAGTGCCCCCCCTGTGTTGATGCGCCCGCACCGCCTTCGTCCGCCTCCGCCTGCTCGTATCGCTCCAGCACATCGAGCAGCGTGCCGCGTTCCACGTCGCACGAGAGTAGCTGCGCGCCGGCCGCTGTGAGCGCGCGCACGGCGCGGTCGAGCCGGTCATCTTCAGCCACGCGGGTGAACGTCAACACGCACGCGCCGTCCTGTGCGCTGACTTGCAATTGATCGAGTTCACCGCCGAGCAACCGCTCGGCATCGGCCGCCGTGACTTGGCGCACCGTCAGGGTGACGCGCTCGGTCTGTTTGTGCGTGGCGCGTAAAGCTTCGGGCGTGTCTACGGCGCAGATGCGCCCGCGACTGATGATGGCGATGCGCGCGCAGAGTTCTTCGATCTCAGGGAGATTGTGCGAGGTGAGCAGCACCGTCACCTGTTCGACGTTGGCAAGATGATTGATGAGGGCGCGCATCTTGGCGGCGGCGAGTGGATCAAGCGAGCGTGTCGGTTCGTCCAAGAGCAGCACGGGCGGGCGATTGAGGAGCGCGCGGGCGACGGTCATGCGCTGTTTGTTGCCCGTCGAGAGCGCGCCGAAACGTTTGCGCGCCAGCGAGGTCAACTCGAAAAGCTCAAGCAGTTCACTGATGCGCGTCCGCGCGGCTCTGTCAGTCAAGCCGTGCAGGCGCGCGAAGAAGAGTAGATTCTCTGTGACGGTGAGCCGCCAGTAGAAGGTGCGTTCTTCCGCGCTCGCCAGCCCGACCAGCGCGCGCACCCGTTCCTCATCGCGCACGCTATCGAGACCGTGCACCGTGACCGTGCCGGCGGTCGGCTGCACGAGGGTCGCAACGATCTTTGTGAGTGTGGTCTTGCCCGCGCCGTTGCGCCCGATGAGACCGAAGACTTCGCCCGCCCGCACGTCGAAGCTGACGGCGCGCAAGGCCTCGGTCGGGCCATCGGTCTTGCGCCGGAACAGTTGCTTGACGCGCGCAAGCGGGACGGGATAGGTCTTGGCCAGCCGGTCGATCTTGATGGCGGCTGGGCGCGGCGGGTCGGCGGGCGGGCGGGCCGTCGGCGCGGCGGGGCGTGCTTGATCAGTGTCGGCGGTGACAGGCATCGGGTGAGCCGTGACGGCGTTCGTCAACGTGCGCGCTGGCGCGGGTCTAGATATTCGCGCAGCCCGTCGCCGATGAAGTTGAAGGCGAGGACGGTGAGCGCGATGGCGATGCCGGGGATGATGAGCGCGTGCGGCGCGTTGGCGAGCGTCGAGAGATCGCGCCCCTCTTCGAGCATCACGCCCCACGAGGGCGCAGGCGGCGGCACGCCGAGACCGAGAAAGGAGAGCGTCGCCTCAGACAGCACTGCGCCCGCCATGCCGAGGCTCGCCTGCACGATGAGCGGCTGAATGGCGTTTGGCAGCACGTGGCGAAAGATGATGCGCAGGTCGCTTGCGCCGAGCGCCCGCGCCGCCTGCACGAAGTCGTACTCGCGCACCTTGAGCACCTGTCCGCGCATCACGCGCGCGTAGCCGACCCAGCCGATCACGCACAAGGCGAAGATCAGTTTGTTCAGCCCCGAACCTAAAAAGGCCACCATCGCAATCGCCAGCAGCAAGCCCGGAAACGCGAGAAAGACGTTGAAGAGGTAGCCCGCAATCAACCGGTCGATCCAGCCGCCGTAATAACCGGCGAGCGCGCCGATGACGATGCCGACGACGGACGAGACGGCCACGACTACCAGCCCCACACGCAGAGAGATGCGCGCGCCAAAGATGATGCGCGAGAAGATGTCGCGCCCCGTCGCATCCGTGCCGAACCAATGCTCGTGCGACGGCGGCAGGAGCCGGTGCGTGAGGTCGGTTGCACCAACGTCGTGCGTGGCAATAAACGGCGCACCGAGCGCCATGACGACCAGCAGCGCGACGACGACGAGACCGAAGATGGCAAGACGATTCATTGTAGAGCAGTGACGAGTGACGAGTGGCCGGTGACGAATTAAGACAAGCTGTTTTGCTCGTCACTTGTCACTTGGCACGCGTCACTGGATTCTAATTCTAGGATCGAGCCGGCGATAGAGTAAATCCGTGAGCGAGTTGGCCAGGATGTAAGTGACGCTGATGACGAGGACGCAGCCTTGCACGAGGCGATAGTCGCGTTTGCTGATGCCGTCATCAATGAGCAGCAGCCCAAGTCCGGGCCAGTTGAAAATCTTTTCCGTGACGATTGCGCCGGCGAGCAGCACGCCGAGTTGCAGACCGAGAATCGTAACGACCGGGATCAACCCGTTCTTCAGGACGTGCTTGTAAACGACCGTGCGCTCGCTCAAGCCTTTGGCGCGTGCGGTGCGGACGTAATCCTCGTGCAGTTCTTCGATGACGGACGAGCGCACCATGCGGGTCAGGAGCGCCGAGAGCGCCGCGCCGAGCGTCACCGCCGGCAGGATGATGTCGCTCAATTCGAAGCGACCCGAAGGCGCGAGCAGACTGAAGCGGACGGCGAAAATGTAGATGAGCATCGGCCCCAGCACGAAGCCCGGCAGGCTGATGCCGACGAGCGCGACGACCGAGAGCAGATTGTCGAGCCACGTGCCGCGCTTTGTGCCGGCGACGACGCCGAGCGGGACGGCGAGCGCGACGGCGACCAGCAGAGCCGCGACCGCGAGTTCGATGGTCGCGGGGTAGCGTTGCAGAATCAGTTCGAGCACGGGCCGGTCAGAGCGAAACGAGTTGCCCATGTCGCCGTGCAGGATGCCGCGCCAGTAATCAACGTAGCGATTGTCCGCCCCGTGCCAGCGCAGATGGCGCGCGCCCTGTTCGTCGCGGGCGTAGGTGAAGAAGAAGGCGGGGCGGTCGAGTCCGTGCTTGCTGCGAAACTGCGCGATCTGTTCGACCGTCGCCTGCTCGCCCAGAATCGCCACGGCCGGGTCGCCGGGTACAAGCTCGATCAGCAGCGTGACCAGCGAAACCACCGTCCAGACGACGAGCAGTAACATGGCGACGCGGCGTAGAACATCGAATAGCTTGCGCTTCATCTATGGTGACAGGCGACGACGGACGCGTGCTGAGAATTGTTTGCGCGACTGCGGCGGGATGATAGCACTGGCAAACGATAAATCGTGAACGGGGAAACGCGCGCGGATGAGAAACGGTGTGCCTGCCAAGGCCTGCTGGCCCGTGGCCGGGCTACAAAAACACGTAGCCCGATGGAGCTTGCGTCGTTCGCCACACGCCGGCCCCGACAACCAGCAAGCGGCAAAACGAACGCAAGTCCATCGGGCTACACTGCGCGATTGCGCTGGCGTAAATGGCAGCGCAATCGATCTCGATGTCAAACGGGGCGTGCGCCCGTATGGAGCGCCGCGATGCCGCCGGTCAGATTCCGGTAGGCAACCCCGGTAAAACCAACTCCGCGCATCAGCGCCGCCAGTTCCGTCTGATCGGGAAAACGCGCCACCGAATCCGGCAGATATTCGTAGGCGCTCCGCGAACCGCTCACCAAGCCGCCCAGACGCGGCAGCACGCGCGTGAAGTAGAACTGAAAGAGCGCGCGAAAGCCGGGCACGACCGGGCGCGAGAACTCTAAGATGGCGAGCGTGCCGCCCGGTCGCAGCACGCGCCATAACTCGCGTAAGCCTGCTTCGACGTTTGCCAGATTGCGCAGCCCGAAGGCGATGGTCACAACGTCGAACGAAGCGGCGGCAAACGGCAGATGCAGCGCGTCGCCTTCGATGAAGGGGACAGCGTGCCCGCGTCGCACGGCTTTCTCGGCGGCCAGTGCAAGCATCGGCCGGCAGAAGTCGAGACCGACGACGCTGGTTGCGCCCGCTTCCGTCAGCGTCAAAGCGAGATCGCCCGTGCCGCAGGCCACGTCGAGCGTGCGCGTGCCGACGCCGAGCGCGGGGCGCAGCCGTTCGACGACGTGCTGCCGCCAGCGCCGGTCGATGTTGCCCGACAACAGGTGATTTAAAAGATCGTAGCGGGGCGCAATCCCCGCGAACATCGCGCGCACGCGTTGCGCATGCGCCAACTGCTGTTCGTTATTCAGTGGACTTTTTGTCATCGCAAACTTAGCCACAAGCGCGCACCTGTGGGTTGCCGCCAACTTGCATTTTGCTTGTGAAATGATTACGGGCGGCGGGCGGGCGACGGACTCGGCATGGCGGGCGCGGGTGCGCCGAACACTTCGACGCCGCTCGCCGTGCGCGCCAGTTGTGCGCGCAACTCTGACAAGGGGCCGACGGCGACGCTCGCCACGCTCGCATCACGAAAGAGCCGCGCGGCGACGCGTTGTATGTCTGCCGGCGTTAGTTCATCGAGGCTACGCTGCTCGTTCGTCGGGCCGTAGCTCTCGGCGTCGAGCCAACGGTCTGCGAGCGCAACGTCGGGCTGCTTGTCCGGGTTGACGATGGCAGCGGCTGCGCGGCGTGCCTGCTCAAGCTCGGCGGTGGTCGGAGGCGTTGTAACGAGCGCGTTTAAAGTCGTGCGCGCGGCTTCTAGCGTCTGCGCGACGTTAGCGGGGCGCACGCGCGCGCTCATCTGCCAGAGACCCGCGAGCGCATGCGCTTCGTGCCGGACGGATAGGTTATCGGGTTGCACGCTGCCGAGCGCGGTCTGCCAACGATTGCGCGCCAGCGCCGCCAAGACTTCTGCGGCCAACTGATCGCGCTCGGTGCGCGCCAGCCCGCGCACCGCGAGCCGCACCTCTGCGCTGTCCGCGCCCGCTTGATCAACGACGAGCGTGCGCGCGTTGGGCGCGTCGGGGCGACGGAAGGTGGCGGGCACAAGCGTCTCGCTTTTACGCCACGCGCCGAGAAACTGGCGGAAGACGCGGAGCGCGCGCGCCGGCTCGACGCCGCCGATGACAACGAGGCGGGCGTTGTCGGCCGTCAGGAAGCGGTCGCGGGCCAAGAGCAGGTCGGCGCGTTCGATGTGGGCGAGCGATTCGGGCGTCCCGGCGACGAGCCGACCGTAAGGGTGCGCGCCGTAGAGTCTGGCGGCGACGACGCGGTCGGCGACTGCCGCAGGGGCGAGGGCGGCAGCGCTGGCGGCCTTGCTCCGCTCGGCGCGCAGCCGCGCCAAGTCCTCGGCGACGATGCGCGTGTTGACGACGGCGTTACGCAGCAGTTCGGCCAGTCGCTCAAACTCGGCGGCGCGGCCGGCGAGCGTCACATCTATGTGATCGTAGTCGGTCGCAACTTCGAGTCGCCCGCCAAGTTCCTCCGCCACAAACTCGCGCGTGTTCGGATCGGGGAAGAGTATGTCGCTGAGAAGGGTCATCAAGCCCTCTTTGCCGGCGAGGTCGAAGGCCGCGCCGCTCTGCACGCGCAGTTTGAGTAGCACCTGCGGGTCGCCGGGGCGGTAGGTGAGCAGGATCGGCAGACCGTTGAGCAACTGTTCGCGGCGCGGCTCTGGCGCGCCGGTCTGCAAGGCGCGCGGGCGAGCCGGCGCGCTGGCGGTCGGCAGGGCGAGCAGGAGCGCGCAGGCGAGCAGCGTGCGCAGATTGACGGGCGGAGCTATTTTTCGGCGCATCATTTCAGGGCACGGCGAAGTCTTAACGTCGGGCCGGCGCAGCCGGCCGGCTAGTGAAAACGGGCGCGGGGAGTGGCCGGAGCAGTTTAGATGCCGGGCGGCGCGAGCGTCAACCGCGAGGCCGAAGCTGTTAAACTTCTTTCGTTTGCGCGGAAACCCGGTTGGCAGAGACGTGCATCAAAGTAACGCTGTTGAGCCGAAAAAGTTCTCGTGCTCCAGTCGGGTCTAGCGCCTGATTGATCATGTATAATGCGACAGGTAGTTGACAGCCCCGTTGTTTTTGAGGACAAATGGGCCGCCGCGCACGTTCACACCATCGCACAGTTGAGACAGGGCCGCGAGGAGGCACGACCTAGTTAGGAACAGACGATGAAGAGATGTCCAACCTGCCACGAAGATTTCGCCGATAAGTTTGGCTTCTGCCCGGTGGACGGCACGCCGCTCTCGAACGGCTTCAATCCGGGCGCGGCAGCTGAATCCGTCGCCGCCGGCCGCGTCGAGCGCGAAGACGGCGCAGCTTTCACCACCTCAAACGAGACGACCATCGGCAGCGAAGAGACCTGGGGCGCGGGCGCAGCAGGGGCCGGCGACGGGCATGCTGCATCGGCCGCCTTAGCCGTTGCCGGCGCGGCCGGTTTTGGCGGCGCGGGCGAGCGCGAAGATTACCGGCTGACGATCCTCGAAGATCAGGGCTTGCTGCGTCGGCTCTCGACCGAGGTGCACGGGATCGGGCATGAGGCGGGCTTGACGTGGCCCGAGTTCAAACGTGATCCGGGCGGGTTCATCAAACGCGGCGTGCGCGCCTACGGTCGCGCCTTCGGCAATTTCATCGCGCAGCCGAACGTCGCCAAAGGCATCATCGCCGCCTTTGCCGGCGTCATTCTGGTCGCCGGCCTCGTCGCCGCCTTCGACAGTCTGCAATCGCGCCAGGCCGTTTCGCTCAAGACGGTCGGCATCTCGTTTTTGGCCGTCACCTTATGCGGCGCTGTCATCGCCCTGCTTGATCGTTTGCAGGCGAAGCACACGGCGGCGGTCATCGGCATTGTCGCCGCGCTGGCGGTGATGCTGAGCGGCGGCATCGGCTACATCGTCTACGATAATTTCCGCGCGCGGCAGGTGGCCGCGGCCGACAGGATTGACGAGTCGCTTGAGTTTCAAGGGATGGTCACGGACATCCCCGAAGAACAGAAGAAGCCGGACGAAGGCCCGGCGGGCAATGCCAAAGGCAACGGCGGCGGCTCGAAGCCCAAGTTTGAGAAGCCGGGCGGCGGCGGCGGCGGCGGGCGCATGGAGACCAAGCCCGCGAGTTTCGGCAAACTGCCGCCCGCATCGCTGAATATCCCGCAGGTGGTTGCGCCCGACCCGCACCCGCCCATCATCAAGAATCCGAGCCTGCCCACGCCGGCCACGATTGACGCAGACCCCACGCTCTTTCCACCCGACACGCGGCCGCTGCCTTACGGCGACCCGAAGTCGAAGTCCACGGAGACGAGTTCCGGCCCCGGCACGGGTAACGGCATCGGCACGGGCACGGGCGGCGGCGTCGGCTCAGGCGAAGGCGGCGGTGTCGGCCCCGGGCGCGGCGGCAACACGGGCGGCGGCGACCGGCACGAAGGCGGCGGCGGCCCCGGCGGTGGCGGTGGCGGCACGGACTACAGCAAGACGTTCAGCATGAAGGAAGTGACACGGCGCGCGCAGATCACCTCTAAGCCCGAACCGACCTTTACGGAAGAGGCGCGCAAGAATAATGTGACGGGCGAAGTGATGCTGCGGCTCGTGCTGGCCTCGAACGGGTCAGTCACGGGCATTGTGCCGGTCAAGCGGCTACCTGATGGCTTGACCGAGAAGGCGATTGA
>DASVQA010000103.1:0-6553 GCA_036389375.1 Pyrinomonadaceae bacterium
GGGCCGGCAGGAGGGCATCTTCTGCGGCGGTTCGACCGGCACGAACCTCGCGGCGGCGCTCAAGGTTGCACGCACGCTCGACGAGAATGGCCTCGTCGTCTTCATCGTCTGCGACACGGGCGAGCACTACCTGACCAAGCATCACTCGGACGAATGGCTCAAGGAGAAGCGCCTGCTTGAGCCGCAGAAGATCAGCGCCGCGCTCATCAGCGGCACGAAGGGCGCGACCGCGCCGCCTGCGCTCGTCCACGCCGCCCCGACCGAGCGCGTCGCCGACGTGCTCGCGCGCATGGACGAACTCGGCATCTCCTACGTGCCCGTGCTCGAAGAGGGGCGCGCGGTCGGTAGCTTGCGCGAGAATCACATGCTGACGAAAGTGCTGCGCCGACGCGAACTGCTCGAAGCGCCCGTCAGCGAAGTGATGGACGCCAGCTTCCCCGTCGTCGAAGAGGACGCGAGCATCACAGAGGTCACGCGCCAACTACAAGCCGCGCCCGCCGTCCTCGTCGAAATCTACGGTCGCATCACCGGCATCATCACGCGCCACGACGTGCTCGACATGCCGACGCGATAAAGAAAGGGATAAGGGATTAAGGAGAAGGGCCGAGGGCTGAAAAGAACAGCTTAATAAGTTGTTCTCTTCACCTCTTCACCTCTTCAGCCCTCAGCCCTCAGCCCTCAGCCCTTAAGTCATGCGGTTAATCGTTACCGAGAAACCTTCGATGGGGCGCGACGTGGCGGCGGCGCTCGGCGCGACGCGGCGCGGCGAGGGCTTTATCGAAGGCACGGACGACATCGTGACGTGGTGCGTCGGGCATCTGGTCGAGTTGGCCGAGCCGGACGCTTACGACGCGCGTTTGAAGTCGTGGCGCTTGGAAGACCTGCCGATCATTCCTGACCATTTCAAATATCATCCGGCGGAGCGAACGCGCGCTCAGTTCGACGTGATCAAGCAATTGCTGGCGCGCGAAGATGTCACGCAGGTCGTCAACGCGGCGGACGCGGGGCGCGAGGGCGAGTTGATCTTCGATCTCGTCTATACGCTCGCCGGTTGCCGCAAGCCGGTCGAGCGCCTGTGGGTCTCTTCGCTGACGCGCGACGCGATCATCGCCGGCTTTCGGCAGTTGAAACCCGCGCGCGAATACGTGGGGCTGCGCGATTCGGCGCGGGCACGGCAGCAAGCCGATTGGCTCGTCGGCTTAAACGCCACGCGCGCGCAGACCATCATGGCCCGCCGCGCCGGTTACGACGGCGTCTATTCGCTCGGGCGCGTGCAGACGCCGACGCTCGCCCTCATCGTCGAGCGCGACGAAGAGATCGCGCATTTCGTGCCGACGACCTATTACGAAGTCGTCGCCGATTTTCAGGCAGAAGCGGGCGCGTATCGCGGCACGTGGTTCGACCGGAAGGGCAGCCGATTTGATAAACGAGAGGCGGCTGAAGCGGTCGTCGCTAAAGTTAATAGACAGGCGGGCGCGGTCGAGCGGGTCGAGCGCAAGGCGACGAAGGAGCGCGCGCCGCTGCTCTACGATCTGACCACCTTGCAGCGCACGGCCAACGTGCGCTATGCGTTCTCCGCCGAGCAGACCTTGCAACTCGCGCAGTCGCTCTACGAGAAAAAGTTCCTGACCTACCCGCGCACCGCTTCGCGGCATCTCTCATCGAGCGTCAATCAGGAACTCCGCGCGCACGTTGAAGCCGCCCGCGTCGGCCCTTACGTGCCGTTTATCGAAGCGATCATCGCGCGCGGGAAACTGACGCTCACGAGTCGCCACGTGGACGATAAGAAGGTGACGGATCACCACGCCGTCATCCCGACCAAACAGCGCATCGAGCCGCACGCCGTCAGTCCCGACGAGAAGCGCATCTACGATCTGGTCGTGCGCCGCTTCCTCGCCGCCTTCTACCCCGACGCAGAGCTTGAGCGGACGACGATCACAACCGCCGTCTTGGGCGAACGCTTCATCACGCGCGGCACGGTCGTGCTCGTGCCGGGCTGGCGCACGGTTGATCCGCCCGGTCGTGAAGAGAAGAAGAAGGACGATGAAGCGGCGGACGATGGAGAGTTGCCGAAGGTCGTAGCGCAGGCGGCGGTCGAGACGCTCAAGGCGGAAGCGGTTGAGAAGCAGACGAAAGCGCCGCCGCGTTATTCGGAGTCGAGCCTGCTGGGCGCGATGGAGACGGCGGGCAAGAAGATCGAGGACGAAGAGTTGCGCCTCGCCATGCGAGACTCAGGCTTAGGCACGCCCGCGACGCGCGCCGCCGTCATCGAGACGCTACTGAAGCGCGAGTACGTCACGCGCGAGAAGAAGACGCTGCGCGCGACGCAGAAAGGCGTGACGGTCATCAAACTGCTGCCCGCGCCGCTTTTGAAGTCGCCGGAGTTGACCGGCTTGTGGGAAGGGAAACTCGCGCGCATGGTGCGCGGCGAATACGCGCACGCGACCTTCATGGCGGAAGTCAAACAGATGGTCGGCGAAGTGGTCGCGCAGATCGCGGGCGCGCAGATGGAGCGGGCGACTGGCGGCCAGACTCAGAGCGCGCGCAGAGAGTTGCCGCGCCCCGAAGGTGCGTTGGCTTGTCCGAAATGCGCGGCGGAGAATCGCACCGGCTTTCTCGTCGAACGCGAGAGCGCGAGCGGTAAGTTCCTCACCTGCTCGGAAGGTCGTGAGGCGTGCGGCTTCATCAGCGATGCGCCGAAGAACGCCAAGCAGCGCAAGGCGCTCGTGCAGACAAAGTGCCCGACCTGCAACGGCGTGATGCGGCTGCGGCTGCCGAAGGAGAAGGGTAAAACCGCCTGGCTCTCGTGCTTCGGTTATCCGGCGTGTCACGGCGCGCGCGGCTTCGACGAGAAAAGCAATCTGGCCGAGCCGCGCCCCGCGCCCGTCGCCGGCCCGCCCTGCCCTGAGTGCGAGACGCCAATGCTCAAACGCGGCCCGGCCACCTCTGGCAACTACTTCTGGTCGTGCCCGCGCTGGCGCAGCGATGGTACGGGCTGCAAGTCGAAACCCGTCTGGATCAACGAAGCGCGCGGCTGAACCGGCGCGCATGTTGCGATGAGCCAACTCACCGCCCGACAACTAGCACAATACGAGCGCGACGGCTTTCTCGTGCTCGCGGATTTCGTCAGCCTGTCGGACTGCGCCGCCTTGCGCGCGCGCGCCGCCGAGTTAGTTAACGCGTTCGATCCGGTGGGCGAGGTTTCCATCTTTTCGACGCACGCGCAGACGCGCACGAGCGACGAATACTTTCTCACCTCCGGCGACAAGGTGCGTTTCTTCTTTGAAGCGGAAGCATTCGATGAAGCAGGACGCTTGCGGCAGAGCAAGGAGCGCTCGATTAACAAGATCGGGCACGCGCTGCACGAACTCGATCCCGGCTTTGCCCGCTTCTCGCGCACGCAACCGCTGCAAGCATTAGTCTGCGACTTAGGGTTCGCGCACCCTTTGCTCGTGCAGTCCATGTACATCTTCAAGCAACCGGGCATCGGCGGCGAAGTCAACTGTCATCAGGACAGCACGTTTCTCTACACAGAGCCGCCGAGCGTCGTGGGCCTCTGGTTCGCGCTCGAAGCTGCGACGCGCGCGAACGGTTGCCTGTGGGCGCTGCCGGGCGGGCACAGACTTGGTCTGAAGTCGCGCTTCGTTCGCACGCCCGACGGCGGGACGCGCTTCGACGTGTTGGACGAGACGCCGTGGCCGAGCGAAGGACTCGTCCCGCTCGAAGTCGGGGCCGGGAGCCTCGTCGTGCTCGACGGCTTGCTGCCGCACCTGAGTCGCGCCAACCGCTCACCGCGCTCGCGTCATGCCTACACGCTGCACGTCGCGGACGCCCGCGCCGTCTATCCAGCCGACAATTGGCTGCAACGCGGCCCTCATCTACCGTTTCGCGGTTTCTGAAGTCAACGCTCGCCCGACTGTGATCGCTGTGACAGGTGCAGCCTTAAACCTGAAGCAACTGGCCCGCGACATCTTCGCCGAGGCGCTGCGGAGTGTGGACGCTGCGAAGGCGGTGCGCGCGGCGGTGCAACTCGAACGGGCGCGGCTCAAGGTGTTTGACGACGAGTTTGATCTCGCCGCGTGTGCAGGCGGCGTCTATGCCGTCGCCATCGGTAAAGCTGCCGGCGCGATGGCGTCTGCGCTCGATGACATACTCGGTGCGCGGCTCAAGCGCGGCGTTGTGTCTGCGCCGCCGCTTAGTGCGCCGCTCCCGGCGCTCTGGCAAGTGTTCGCGGGCGGCCACCCTCTGCCGAACGAGGCGAGTCTGGCGGCGGGGCGGGCGGCGCGCGCATTACTCAGGCAAGCGGATCGCGCGGACGCGCTGGTGCTGTTTCTCATCTCCGGTGGCGGCTCGGCCATGTTGGAGTTGCCGCGTGATGCCCGTCTGACGCTCGCCGATCTGCAAGCGACCAACCGCGCGCTCGTCACTTGCGGCGCAACCATCGCGGAGATCAACGCCGTGCGCCGCGCCCTCTCGGCCAGCAAGGGCGGCGGCCTCGCCGCGCACGCCGCGCAGGCCGCCCAAATCTCGCTCATCATCTCGGACACAAATCCCGGCGCAGCCGCGCACGTCGCTTCCGGCCCGACCTACACGCCGACGAACGAACCGGCCGGCGCAATCGCACACTTGCTGGCCCGCTATCAACTGCGGCGACAACTCCCGGCCGCAATCCTACGCACGCTGGACGCAACGCACGCCGGCCTCGCACGTGTTGACGATGATGGGCCTGACACGCAAGCGGCGCACGGGCTGCGCCGGCATCATGTGCTGCTCGATAACGAGCGCGCGAAAGAGGCGGCGGCAGTGGCGGCGCGGGCGCGGGGCTTCGCGGTCGAAGTGTGCGCGGGGCTGTTGGAAGCGCCGGTTGAGGTCGGTTGTCGTGAACTTGTCGCGCGCCTGCTGCGGCAGCGTGCGCCGGAGGGGCGCGGCGTGTGTCTCGTCTCCGGCGGCGAGTTCATCTGTCCGGTGCGCGGCGCTGGCACGGGTGGGCGCAACCTTGAAGCCGCGCTACGCACAGCCATCGAGTTTGAGGCGCACGCAGCCGAGATAGCGCGGCGCGGCTGGCACGTGGCCGCCCTCTACGCGGGCACGGACGGCGTGGATGGCAACAGCCCCGCGGCCGGCGCGTGCGTTGACGAGACGACGCTGGCGCGGGCGCGTGCGCTCGGTTTGAGCGCGCCCGACTTCCTTGCGCGCAGCGATGCTTACAATTTTTTCCGTCCGCTCGAAGACGCCATCCACACGGGCCCGACCGGCACGAACGTGCGCGACCTGCGCGTGCTGCTGGCGACGACGGCCGGCGCGGCTAAGGATTGAACCGCGAAATCAGACTTATTCGATCAGCCGGTCAGGCACACGTTTCCCCTTTGAGGGCCACTCAGGGCATGGCGTGCGCGGCCGGTGTGTTCGGCGTGGCGAAGAAGAAGGCAAGCGCGAGCAGCGCATAGACGGCGAGCAGGAGCAAGCCCTCGAACCATGTGGTCTCGCCGTCCTGCGCGATGGAGTTAACGGCGAAGGCGACGCCCGCGAGCGCGATCAGTTCGAGCGGATTGCTGAAGACCAGATTCATCGGATGGCCCATCGCGTAGGAGACGAGCACGAGCAGCGGCGCGGTCAGGAGCGCCACCTGTATGCTCGCCCCGACCGCGATGCCGACGACTAAGCCCATCTGATCCTTGCGCGCGAAATAGACGGCCGAAAAATACTCCGCCGCGTTGCCGACGATAGGCAGGACGATGATGCCGAGAAAGAAGGTCGTCAGCCCCAGCGTGCTCGCCGTCGCTTCGAGCGCGCCGGAGACGAGTTCCGCTTCAAGTGCGACGGCAACGGTGGCCGCGAGCAGTACGCCGAGCGAGCGCCAGAGCGACCAAGTGGGTTGCTCGCCGCCGTGCCCCGCCTCTTCGTAGGCGAATATATCGCTGTGCGTAAAGAGCGTATAGACGAGGTTGGCGACGTAGATCAGGATCAGCACGACGGCAACGCCGAGACTCAAACGCTCGTCGAGCAGTTCGGTGTTGGCGTGGCTGGTGGCGAAGACGCCGCGCTCCGTGTAGTCGAAGAGGGCGGGGATAAAGAGCGCGATGAGCGACAGGAGCAGGAGACTTGAGAGCAGCCCGGCGTGCTCACGTTTGAAGGTCTGCTTGGCGCGTCCCCAACTGCCGGCGAGGATGGCTAGGCCGAGACCGAGCAGGCTGTTGCCGATGATCGAGCCGGTGATGGTCGCTTTGACGACGTGCAGGTTGCCCGTGCGCAGCACGATGATGGCGAGGATCAACTCGGCCATATTGCCGAAGGTGACGTTCAGCAGGCCGCCGATCACCGAGCCTGCGCGCAGCGCGATCTGTTCCGTCCCGCGCCGCATCCATTCGGCCAGCGGCACGATGGCGAGCGCCGCCGAGGCAAAGACGGCGAGCGGCGGCGCGTGCAGAAAATGGAGCGCCAGCGACAGGGGGACGAGCAGCAGCAGATAGACGAAGATCATCGTGCGGCAAATATACACGAAACTACAGGGTCGAGGGACAAGGGCCGAGGGCCGAGTTAAGCATTTTTCCTT